>RFIF01000185.1 GCA_003695655.1 Cyanobacteria bacterium J069 | reverse complement strand
TACAGCGGCCCGTCCTACATCCCGTCTAAAACATTTTCGGATGCCCTGCTGCAACAGCTTGATGTCGAAAGTCTGACCCAAAAAATTAGCGACTACACGATGCGCCGCTTGGGTGAAGAAAAGCTGGCGCTGGTAGAAGAAATCCTCAAGGCGCTCCGCAACAGCTTGGGAGATGATGCGCTGCTAGAAATTGAGTTTGAAGATTTGCGGCAGCGGCTCCGAAATATCCGAGACGACTTTAGAAGCAATCGGATTTCTCTCTCTAAAAGTATGGATCTGGCAACGGAGCAAATTCGGCAGTTTATCGACAGCACCGAGGCTTATCTACAAAACAATAATCATTGCAAAGATATTATTGTCAGGCGGCTGCCTTATCTCAAGCACGCAGTCGAGATGAAAAAACTAGAGCCAACCATTGGTGAGGTGATGGCACTGATTCTAAGTAACCGGGGCGATTTGCCGCCGGAGTTGGAAGAGGCTGTCGTGCAAGTGCGATCGCGCATGACCCAACTGCCGCCCCAACTCAAGCAGAATCTGATGATCCTGGCAAATCAGGCACAGATGCGGTCAGACGGACTCCAGGATGGGCTGCGCAAGCTAGAGCAGGAGGTGGAGGACTGGTTTAACCGCTCTATGGATCGGTCTTCGGGCGTCTACAAACGCAATGCCAAGGGTGTGGCGATCGTGTTGGGCATTTTGCTGGCGGCGGCCACCAATGCAGACACCTTTTTGGTGGTCGATCGCCTCTCGCGAGACACGGCGATTCGGGCTGCGGTGTCTCAAAGCGCGAACCAGTTTCTGAATCAGTCGCCCCCAGCACCCACCCGATTCCGCGACGCCTTTCCAACTGCCGGACAGCAGCCTCTGCCCTCTAATCTCCTGCCGCCCGACGCCGCCGCGCCGGGTGCGCTGCCGCCCGATGTCACTCCCGTTGCCCCTACGATTGAGGAGTTTGAGATTCGTCGAGAGCTAGAAGACATTCGCGATGCGGTGGATACGGTGCTAGACGAGATTCCGCTGCCCATTGGCTGGAGCGAGAAAAATCTGCGGCAACAGTTTCCGCCCCAAACCAGTCTGCTAATTTCATGGCCCAAGCGAATTTTGGGCTGGATCATTACGGGCATTGCAATTTCGATGGGGTCTTCCTTCTGGTTTGATCTGCTGAGTAAGGTGGTGCGCGTTCGCAATGCGGGCGCTCCATCTTCCCCAAATGACCATCGTGTTGAATAATCTTCACAGGGTGCCATTTGCAACCTGCTCTTTTGCGACCTGCTCTTTTGCAACGTACCCTTTTGCAACGTGCCCTATGCGCCTGTTGCAAGGTGCCCCTTAAAGCCCAAATCCAAAACCCAAATCCGGCTGTCTTTGATGCGCCTCCAGGTGGTATGACGATTTCCCTTCCTTCGCAAGATCCGCAGTTGGCTCATCAGACCACCGCAGCCGATGGACTAGCTCCGGTGCCGATGCTCTCGGTTGTGGTGCCGATTTACAACGAGGTGGAAAGCCTGCCCCGGCTGATCGAGGCGATCGCTTCCACGCTGCAAGTCAGCGGTCTGGATTATGAAATCGTCTGTGTAGACGACGGTTCCAAGGATGGCTCCACGGATTTACTCAAGCAGCTTGCCCAGGGACGAACCGACCTGCAAGCGGTGCTGCTGCGGCGCAACTATGGGCAAACCGCCGCGATGGCGGCCGGCTTCAAGCATGCGCGGGGTGGTGTAATCGTCACGCTAGACGGCGATTTGCAAAACGACCCGGCCGACATACCCATGCTGGTCGCCAAGCTAAATGAGGGCTATGACCTGGTGAGCGGCTGGCGCAAAAACCGGCAGGATGCCGCGCTGACCCGCCTGCTGCCGTCCAAAATTGCCAACGCGCTGATCGGCTCTGTGACGGGCGTCAAGCTGCACGACTATGGCTGTTCGCTGAAGGCCTACCGCGCCGAGGTGGTGGAGGATATGAATCTGTATGGTGAGCTGCACCGCTTTTTGCCGGCGCTCGCCTACATTGAAGGGGCACGGATTACGGAGGTGCCTGTCCGCCATCACGCTCGCCAGTTTGGCAAGAGCAAGTATGGATTGGGGCGCACCGTCCGCGTGGTGATGGATCTGTTCACCATTGCCTTTATGAAGAAGTTTCTGACCCGCCCAATGCATGTGTTTGGGCTGTGGGGGCTGATTTTGATGACTACTAGTGGGCTGGTGGGGCTTTATCTCACGTTTCTCAAATTTGGGCGAGGACAGGATATTGGCGATCGCCCGCTGCTGATTCTGGCGGTGGTGCTGTTTCTCGCAGGCGTCCAGCTTTTTTGCTTTGGGCTGCTGGCAGAGCTGCTGATGCGGACTTATCACGAATCTCAGGGTCGCCCCATCTATCGTGTGCGCGAGGTCGCCGGTCCCGGTTCCGCTAAGTTCTAGATGATTGACTAGTAGATGATTGACTAGACCCTTTAAGTGAGTTGCATGAGTTCATTCAACAATCCCTCTGTTGGGAAAAAGCGCAGCGATTATGTTCAGCCTAATGTTCTGGGATTGGTGAGCAAGCTGTCGCTTTATGCACGCAAACAAATGCTGCGATCGCTCTTAGAATTGGCTCAGCCGACTGCCGAAACCACCATTCTGGATGTAGGCGTCACCTCCGACAGACGGGAAGATTGCAATTTTTTTGAAAAGCTTTATCCTTATCCCGAAAAGATTACGGCGGTTGGACTGGAAGATGCTTCTTTTCTAGAACAGGAGTTCCCTGGATTGACCTTTGTGCAGGCTAGCGGGCTAGATCTGCCCTTTGTGGATCAAAGTTTCGATATTGCTGTTAGCTTTGCGGTGATTGAGCATGTTGGCAGTCGCGATCGCCAGCGGGCATTTGTCAAAGAGCTGTGTCGAGTGGGGAAACGAGTCTATATCTGCACCCCAAATCGCTGGTATCCCGTCGAATTTCACACCATTCTGCCGCTGGTTCACTGGCTGCCACCCACCTGGTTTCGCCGCGTTTTGCGCCTGTTGGGATATCAGTTCTTTGCTAAAGAAGAGAACCTCAATCTATTAACTCCCTCTGAGTTTCGCGGTTTATTTCCTCAAACCATGACGCTCTATTCTCGCCCTGTTCGTCTATTGGGCTGGGTGTCTAATTTGGCACTGCTCGCGGTGCGTTCTTAGCAGTGGTTTGCGGCAGCGGTTTGATCTGATAAGGTGCCAGCGTATATTGACCTATTTTTCGCGGTTCACCTGTTTTCACAAGGCACACTTTGAACTGCTGCATTTCTTCAGGAAAAGACGGCAGCCAGCGCCCTTTTACTACCCTTTTACTACATAGATGTTGGGCGCAGATAGGGCGTTTTTGGTGCAGCGAAGACAGCGGAGCCGCGAACTTGAAAAAGGTGGTTCGCTGGGTGTTTGCGAGACTTCCTGAGGATTGCAAGGGGTCTTCCAGTTGCGCTCATGTGGCGTGCAATTTAGGTTTGCAGGATCGACCGAGCAGAGCAAATAGGATGACCAATAGTCGCCAATAAAACCAGCAGGTGCAAGCGCCCGGAAAGGCTGAAGCTGAGCAATAGTAGAGGGCGATCGCGCCAGCGCAAACGCTTGAGGCGTGGTGAAACTGGAGACTAGCGCTGTGCAAAGCAGCAGGGCACTGATTCGTCGAAATGTTTTGCCCTGAAATGACTGTACCAACAGCAGAATTGACAGCCAGCAAAAGAAGTAGACAGCCGTAAAATATCGCAGCTTGACGCTGTTGTGATGCACCCAATTGAGCGATAGCAGCGCAGCCATGCTCAGCCCAGCACTGCCGATTGCAAAATAGAACCAGGGAGAGGGATAAAGGCGAGCAGGCAGTTGAGAATTAACCAGAGATCGATAGACCGTAAATGCGATCGCGGTGAAGAGGGCGATCGCCAAAATCAGGTGCAATCCTAACAAGATTCCATGCCGAAAAGTCAACGTCTCAACAGCCGCATTAAACAGCGTTGAAACGACCTGAAAAAACTCGTCAGGGCTGTTCAAAGAACTGTAGCCTTCTACCCGCCGCATTGCCTGACTTTTGGCAAAGATGATGAATAAAAGACCCGCCACAAATGGGACTGCGACGGCTAGCATATCTGCGCGATTGGGACGAGGTTTTCGCCAAACGCTCAGTGAGAAAATATCAAATTGATAGCGATGAAATAGGACTGTGATAATAAACAGAAAGCAAATCAAAATTGACAAATCAGAAATCCAGATGCTGAGCATCAGACAAGTGGAAATCGCAGAGAGCGTCCAAATTCTGCGCCACCCACTCACTGGCTCTTTACGCAAATGTTCAATCTGCATAAGCTGATTTGCCAGTGCCACAGCGATGCCAATTAGCGCCAGTTGGGGGGCATAGGGATGGGCGCTTTGGATCAGTTCGCCAAAAGGACTCAGCGGCAACAGCCAAACCACCCCTAAAATAATCTTTAAAAGAGAGCTTTGAAATAGGCTGGAAAAAGCAATAAAACCCGCGATCAAGAATAGATATTGAACAACTGAAACTGCAACTACTGGAGAAAGCGGCGTAATTTGAATTAACCCATGCGCCAAAATTGCGATTAGACTGCCAAGGCGGTCTTGTCCCCAATAGTACAAATCTTGCGGCAGGCGGAGATCATAAGCCATCAAAATTTGAATGGCATGATCGGAATTCAAATCTCGCTGATAGTAAGCTGAGAAACTTAGAATTGAAAGGATAACAATCAGCGTACAAACCGATGCGGTGAGTAAAGATTGATATCGATTCCTCTGAGGCTGAAGCTGCATAGAAATAAAAACTCTGAGTCAATACTCAGCAAAATATGATTAAAGACTGGCTAAATATTGGCGATTTGGATATTGGCGATTTAGATGCTTTCTGGAGCGTTGCCGCTCAACAATAGACGCCCGGCAATTCCCCCTGAGATTTCCCTGAGATTTCCCTGCGTTTTTTAAACAAGTGTGGATGGAGTATGAGTCAGAATGTGCGGCAGATTGCTCTGGAAGCACTGCGAGATGTGGAACAGGGTGTCTTTGCCGATGCGGCGCTGGATAAGCGGCTGCACCAGAGCGGACTGGCGGAGCGCGATCGCCGCCTGGCCACCGAACTCGTCTATGGCTGTGTCCGGCGACGGCGGACACTCGATGCACTAATTAGCCAGTTTGCCACGAAACCCGCCGATCAACAGCCGCCTCTGCTCCGGCTGATTTTGCACCTGGGACTCTATCAACTGCGCTATCTCAGCCACATTCCGGCTTCGGCGGCCGTGGATACTGCGGTCGAGTTGGCCAAAACTAATGGATTTACGGGTCTGGCGGGTTTTGTGAACGGGCTGCTGCGGCAGTACGTCCGACAGACGGCAGACGGCAGCGGCGATCCGCTGGTGTTGCCCACCGACCCGGTGTCGCAGATTGGCACGCTGCACAGTATGCCGGATTGGGTGGTGCAGCAGTGGATTGAGCAATTTGGGGAAACTGAAACGGCCCAGCTTTGCGCCTGGTTTAACCGATCGCCCCCCATCGACCTGCGAGTGAACCGACTGCGGGCATCAGTTGAGCAGGTGGAAGCAGCTATGCAGGCGGCGGGCGTGGCGGTAGAGCGGCTGGTCGGATTTCCCCAAGCCCTGCGGCTGCGGAGCCATCGCGGGCCGATTCCAGCCTTGCCGGGCTATAGCGAGGGCTGGTGGTCGGTTCAGGATGCCAGCGCTCAGTTGGTGGGGGCGCTGCTGGCCCCCCAGCCTGGGGAAACGGTGATCGACGCCTGCGCCGCACCGGGCGGCAAGACGACGCATCTGGCGGAACTGATGGGCGATCGCGGCGTGATTTGGGCGGGCGATCGCAGCGCCAACCGCCTCAAAAAAGTGCGGCAAAATGCCCAGCGATTGCAACTCACCAGTATTCAGCTTTGCCCCGGCGACAGCCGCACGCTGACTCAGTTCACCGGGCAAGCAGACCGGGTGCTGCTGGATGCGCCCTGCTCGGGGCTGGGCACGCTGCACCGTCACGCCGATGCCCGCTGGCGACAAACGCCCGACTCAGTGCAGGAACTGGCGCAATTGCAAGGGGAACTGCTGCGCCACGTTGCGACCTGGGTCAAACCGGGCGGTACGCTGGTCTATGCCACTTGCACGCTCCATCCCGATGAAAACGAGCGCGTTGTGCAGCATTTTCTGGCAGAGCAGCCGCCAGCCGCGCTCCAATGGCACATCGAGCCGCTGCCTGGGGATCATCCAGCAGCCCAGTTTCAACTGCCGGAAGGCTGGCTCCGCATCCTGCCCCATCGGCACGACCTGGATGGCTTTTTTATGGTGCGACTGGGGCTGAAAGAGCTGGAGTCAGGCGTCAGAGATCAGGGTTCATAGCAAGCATCTGTGCCCCTGTCATCTGTGCCATAAATCTGGGCGATCGCCTGCCAAAACTGCACCAGTGGCATCTGGGGCGACCCAAGGAACTGCGGATCGACGGTCTTCAGCGCGATCCACTCGCCGCTTTGCACCTGGGCAATGTCTACCCCCAGTAGGGGCACGTCCAGCCGTTCAGCGACGGCGATCGCGACTGCAAACAGCGCTTCCTCGTCCTCGATCGTCAGCCAGCGGTTGGGGTCATCGTGGGGCCAGGCATAGCCATAGGTGAGAATGTCCCGGTTATGCAGCACGACGCGAAACTCCCGTCCCAGCGGCAACCCGGCGGGCGTGGTCTGGTGATAGCGCAGATCGACCCACTGGCGAGCCAGCACAGGTGGCACTGGCTCCTGTGCAGGGGATTCTGGCTTTAGCAATGTGGCAGCGATCTGCCGGGCCTGGTTCGGCGTGTGGCCGATATTGTGGGGCCAGCCAGGAGGAGTCCCCGACGGCCCACTGCGCTGCAAAACCAGCGGCAGCCCTAGCTGGGCGATCGCCCCTTCTATATCTTCTACCCGTTCCAGCATGGCGATCGCTGGGGTCAGCCCGCTGAGCAGCGGCTTGCCCCGGTGTAGCTC
>RFIF01000184.1 GCA_003695655.1 Cyanobacteria bacterium J069 | reverse complement strand
GGGCTAAAGATTCCCCAGGTGGCTCCGCAAGCAGAACTGCGATCGCAGCTCACAGCGCTTGGACAGCCGCTTTGCTATGGCTTTTTGAAACAAGTTGATCCTGCGTCCGCCGCCAAAATTCACCCGAATGATCAGGTGCGGACACTGCGATCGCTCGAAGTGTTTTACGTGACGGGTCGCCCCATGTCCATGCAGCAGGGCGAGCGGCCGCCGTCTTACCCAATTTTGCAGATCGGGTTGGATTGCCTGACTCCAGCGGCCGCGGGAGAGGTCGATCCGCTGATGCGACGGATTGAACAGCGCACCGTGCAAATGGTGGAGCGGGGTTTTGTGGAAGAAGTGGCGGGTCTAGTGGAGAAATACGGCGCAGATCTGCCGCTGCTGGACACGCTGGGCTATCGCGAGATGCGGCAATATTTAGTGGGACAGAGTTCGCTGGAGGAGGCGATCACTCTCACGGCTTTGCACACGCGCCAGTTTGCCAAACGTCAGCGCACCTGGTTCCGCGCTGATTCGTCAATCCACTGGTTCGACACCGAAGACCCGGAACTGGTTGAGCAGGTGTGGGGTCGGGTGCAGCAGTTCCTCAAAGCGATCGCCCAATCTAGCCACACCTCCGCTTTGCCAGACCGTTCACAAGACGAGGTGCCTAGCGCCCAGTAAAAAGGTTAGACAAGTCGCAAGCTGCAAACTTTGATGCAGCAAAGGCCTCAGCCCTGAACCCTGGCACCTGCTCCCTGTTATGAACCCTTTGCAACGTTGGGCGGCCCGGCGAAATTGCTGTGCTAAGTTGGGTGCGTTCTTGAGTGGGAGCCTTTTGCCCCATGACCACCGACTATTTGCTATTTGTGCATGGCGTCAACGTGCGCCCCATGAAAGCCCACGCTGAGAGCGCCAATTATGCTGACCCCCTGATCCAGCAAATTACCAAACTCAACCAGGCGTCAGGTAGCCCGCTCAGGCTAGAAGCGTCGGAGTTGCAGTGGTATAGCCTGATGCAGCAGGCCGAGGCCGAGCTAAAGGCGCTGTTTGCGCGATCGCCCAACTGGCCAAAGTTTTGGTTTCGAGACTTCCGCGAAACGCGGATTATTCCCTTTATGGGCGATGCCGCGCTTTACATCAGCCGCTACATCGGTTCCGAAGTGGCGCGGCTGCTGTTAACGCAGTCGATTCGGTTTCTGGAAAATCGGCAGGCGGGCGATCGCCTCCACCTGATTACCCACAGTTGGGGCACCGTGATCCTATTTGACCTGCTCTTTGCCGGCCGCTGGGACGACCCCAA
Source organism: Cyanobacteria bacterium J069 (assembly GCA_003695655.1). Taxonomy (GTDB): domain Bacteria; phylum Cyanobacteriota; class Cyanobacteriia; order Elainellales; family Elainellaceae; genus Thermoleptolyngbya. The sequence goes on along the minus strand of RFIF01000184.1, from coordinate 10,007 downwards.
AATCCCTGGCTATAACGACGTAAAAACCATTCGCAGCGCCCTCTTTGGCATCGAGCCGAATCTGGACGACGGCATCCCCATCGCCAGCATTCACACAATGGGTTCACCGATTGCCCTGGCCAATCTGATTAACCTCAAGCGCGAGGAAATGGCTCCCAAAACGCTCACCGTGCAAGAAACTCACAGCGTATTTACCCACGACATCACGCTGGGGCTAGAGCAATTCTTGGAAGCCCTCTATCAACAGCGCCAGCGCCCCCTCGCCTGGAAAAACTACGCCCATCCTGGCGATCCGATCGCCTACCCGCTGGCAACGGTGATTCCAACCTTGTTATCGCCGCTCGGAGCAAAAGCAGATTATCTAAACATTCAGGACTTGCTTACCAGCGGCGGTGGCCCGGTGGAATGGGTGTCGAATCCGTTCAAAAGCACCTTCCTAGCGCTGGCAAATGGCGGCAATGCCCACAGCAGCTATTGGCAAAGTAAGCAGGTCGCGCAGACGATTTTGGCAACGGTGCAAGAGAGCGAGGGTGTGGCGGAGTGATGGAGTGATGGAGTTGATTGCTTCAACACCCCATTACTCCAACACCCCATTACTCTTCCTCCCTTTCCGCCGATCGAATCGCCCGGGCGATCGCCTCCAGCACTCGCGCCGTCACGAACTCCGGAGACTCGCGGCCGCGAAGCTGGACATGGACATCCGCCTGGGCATAGAGCGGGCGGCGCTGGTCAAGAATTTCTTGGATGCGCTGGCGCGGGTCGGGGTCTTGCAGCAGCGGGCGGGTGCTGCTGTGGCGCAGACGATAGTAGAGCTGCTCAGCGGGCACATCCAGCCAGATAACAATGCCGTGGTGCAAATAGCTCCAGTTTTGCGGATTGAGCACTGCGCCACCGCCTGTGGCGATCGCCAGGCTGCCGTAGGCATAGGACGACAGCTCCGCCAAAATCTGCGTTTCCAGTTCGCGAAATCCAGCTTCGCCGCGTTCGGCAAACACCTGCGCCACGGTCTGCTGAGTAGCGGTTTCCAACAGAGCATCGGTATCAAAAAACTGATAGCCCAGCTTTTGCGCTACCAGCCGGCCGACGGTGGTTTTGCCGCAGCCCATCATGCCCACCAGATACAGATTTGTCCGCCGCAGCCGTTGGGCAGTGGTTTTGGCGTCGGCAGGAATGGTGTGATCATGCGACAGCGGGTGATCAGGTGGCAAATGAGCCAGCAGGGACTCAGATTCGGGTGGTTTGCCGTTTGGCGGCGTATCGTTCATGGCGTGAAGGGGACAGCAAAAACGCAGCAGAGATTATATTATCCCAGCATTATCCCAACCGTAGCGGTGGATTGCCTTCTGGCGATCGCCCCGTGCCACCCGCGCCAGGGCGATCGCCCCCCTCGTCATCATCCCCATCTTCGTCATCGTCCCACTCATCCCAAATTTCTCGCCCGGCAGGCGATCGCCCTGCGCCAGAACCGGCCGCTTCGTCTGCCTGATTCCAGTTCTCAGCGTCCCAGGCTGCATCGCTGGCATCAAAGGCGTGATCAAAAGAGTTATCAAAGGGGTTATCAAAGGGGCGATCGCGGCCTGCCTGAGAATCTACATCTGCATCTGCGGCATCATCCCAGCCTTCATCTTCGTCTCTATACTCCACACTATCCACAGACGAAACACCCGGTTCCGAGTCTGGATAATTGGGCGGAATGATCACGCGAAAATCGGCCTCGTAAATAGAACTGGTTTGAGACGAATCCCCACCCTTGGCATCAATAGAATTGGCAGAATCAGGTGCTTCGGGTGTTGTCGTGTTTGACGAATCAGCAGCTTGAGACGGCTTTGGAGACTCATCTGGCGGCGCTTTAATATTGTCAACGGGCGTGTCTGGCTCGGCACGGCGATAGCTATAAGAATAGACAGTGCCGGCGCGATAGCCCGTCTCTGGCTCCCGGTTGATCTCCACAATCGGGCGGCGGGGTTCCGCAGGTGACTCCGCTGGCGGGTTGGGTTTGGCGGGCTGGGCGGGCGGCTCCTCTTCCCAGTCATCCCAGATCTCGCGTTCTTCTTCGGGTTCTGGCTCCTCGTCCAGGTAAGGACGATATTGATAGGCCGCTTGGGCCGGCCCGTCGGTTTCCTCGGTCTCATAGGGGCGGTATGAGTAAGCCGGTTCCTGAGCGACCGCCGCTTCATAGGGACGCTCCCGATAAACTGGCTCCTGATCGGCAGGCATGGGAATTTCGCGATAGGGTGCATCCTGAATCACCGTACGGCTGCCCGCTGCCGATGACCGGGGCGACGCATCTTCCCAGTCGTCCCAGTCATTTGCAGGACGAGGATTTTCCCAGTCATCTTCGGCAGCAGCCCAGGCAGATTTGCTAGGGCGGGATGCATTGCCTGCCCGATCGACGGGTTCTGGGTCAAGCGGTTGTGTCCAGCCGCCCGTCCAGGGGGGCGGTGTCCAGGGTTCTCCCTGTCCTCTGGATTGGCTGCGGCTGGGGCGGCGGGCCGTGCGCCGGGGCGATCGCCCTTTTGCCAAAAACCGCATCAGCGCCACCACCCAAACCGTCGTCAGCGCCCCTACCGCCACCGCCCCCACCAGCCACACCGCCAGCGGCAGCGCCACCGTCTGCATTCCCAAAAACGTCAGCGCCACCACGGGCGAGAGGTTTTGTAGTACCACAACGGCGAGCAGGGCGATGAAAAGGAACAGGAGAATCGGGCGCATGAGTCAGGAGGGGATGAGGGAATGACGAAATGAGGGGATGCTTAAAGGCTGGCAAATTCATCATAGCGAGTGGATGGACGGCTGATTCTGTTGGCTGAGTTTTGACGATATCGGGTAACGCGCTGCATTGGAAATCTATAGGTTTGGGCAAATTCCTAACCGCCAACTCCTAACCCCTGATCCCCAGACCCTAGACCCCAAACCCGATACCGCATTGCTGTAAAGTGACAATATGTATGACAACGACGATCTTTCTGTGCTGGCGGAGCTGGATCTAGACCTGGAAAGCCCGCTGGACAAGCTAGACGAGTCCGACAGCGAAACAGAAGCCCCCAAACCTGATCCCGATGAGATGCTGGCGCTGCTAGAGTCGCCCCAACCCCAGCAGCGGATGTTGGCTGCGCGAGCGTTTTGCGAGTTGGAGGATGCACGGGCGGTGCCGCATTTGATTCGACTGCTGAGCGAGTCTTGTCCGCTGGTGCGGGTGAGTGCGGCTTATGCGCTGGGGCGTAACCCTAGCAGCGATGCAGTGGAGCCGCTGATCGCTCAGTTTCAGCAAGACTGGAATGGCTACGTACGTAAGGGAATTGTGTGGGCACTGGGCAATAGTCGCGATCGCCGCGTGTTGGAACCTTTGCTAATCGCGCTCAAAACGGACATTCCGGCTGTGCGCCTGTGGGCAGCCAGCGCTCTGGCGCAAATGTCCACCGTTGGCTACGACGAAATCATTGCCGCCATTCCGCCGCTGATCGAGGCGCTGCGCCGCGACCCGATCGCCGCTGTGCGGAGCAACTGCGCCTGGTCGGTGGGTCAGCTTTGCCGCGAGCTGCCGTCAAATGTGGTCTATGCCACCGCTATCGACGCGCTAATCGAAGCCTTTGCCGAAGACGAAGAAATGGGCGTCCGCGAAGATGCCAAGCTGTCGATGCTGAAGCTGGGCGACCCCCGCGGGCTTCAGGTAATCGAGGAGCTAGAGCAGGAAGGGTTTTAGGGATCACGGGTTAGGGGTTAGACGCCTTGTTCTTCTCACTCCTGAAACCTAGAACCTGAAACCTGACCCCTACAACCTATTCACCATAAAACTCGTCAATGCGCTCCACATAATCTAGACGTGCCAGGTTGAGCAGCGTCTCGCACCAGTTTGGGCGGTTGGTTTCACCCATGCAGAGCACCTAATCGGTGCGACAGCCGATCCGACCAGGGCTGTGGGGATAAAACTCGATCGTCGGATCAATCGCTTGCACGGCTACCTGATAGTCGGCGCTGTGCGGAATGCAAAACTCATAGCGCAGCGATCGCCTGCCGTCTGCCGAGCCGACCCATCCTTCTGGCGAAATCTGCGTCAGGTCAAAGCTGATTGTGCTCAGCAGCTCTGTATCAGCAGGATAGGCGGCGATCGCCAATACCGCCCAGTCCAATACCGCCCAGTCCAATACCGCCAAGCTCTTAGCTGCCAGCCCTAACCCGACCATTAAAACTGGTAGAAATAATAAACTTTGCACATAATCCTGTGTACACAAATCTATGAATAGAAAATTTGCACCCAGATAGATTCATACACAGATATAAATGGGCGATACTGGATTCGAACCAGTGACCCCTTCCGTGTGAAGGAAGTGCGCTACCACTGTGCTAATCGCCCGCAGCTTATAATCCTAGCACAGGTATTCACACAACACAAACTTTCAATTAAATCTGCACAAAGTTTGAGACTTGGACGGTAATTTGCTACGGTTTATTACAGTTCGACGGTTAAATGTCACACATTTTTTACAAGATCCCTAAACCTTTTCCCAACCGCCAAGACTAGTATTGTCCAAACGTCTAAAAAGACTAGGAATATCGCAAATCTTGTAACAGCTCAAAGTCAGCTATTGGACTGGCATGTAGGAAAGCGATCGCCCCTTTACATGCGCTATCCGTCAACTTAACCGTGGATAGGTCGGTGAACTTGATAGAGTGACCTGTATAGTAAGGTCAAGCTGAGTTTCGCCCCGTCCAGCCCTCAGTCTAGATTGTTCGTGCAGGCAGGTAGTTTCATGTCATCGACCGTTGCGCCCGACCAGGTTAATCGCATTGTTTGGAATCAGCACCACGACCCCTTTGAAGTGCTGGGCCCTCACCAAATCCAACACGACGATAAAACGGTCTGGGTAGTTCGTGCATACCTACCCAACGCCGATGCTGCCTGGGTAGTTTGCCCCGAAGAGCGAACCGAATACCCCATGCAAAGCACGCACCATCCTCACTTTTTTGAATGTACATTAGAGCGCAGCGACCTCTCTAACTACCAGCTCCGAGTCAAAGAAGGCGAACATGAGCGCGTAACCTACGACCCCTATGCCTTCCGCTCCCCACTGCTTACAGATTTCGACATTCACCTATTTGCTGAAGGAAACCACCACCGAATTTACGAAAAACTGGGCGCACACCTCACCGAAATAGACGGCGTCAAAGGCGTCTATTTTGCAGTTTGGGCCCCCAATGCGCGCAACGTTTCCGTACTAGGAGACTTCAACTGGTGGGACGGGCGCAAGCATCAAATGCGCCGCATTGGCAACGGCATCTGGGAACTGTTCATTCCGGGATTGAGTGTAGGCGTCCACTACAAATATGAGATCAAAAACCAAGAAGGGCATATCTACGAAAAGTCAGACCCTTATGGCTTCTATCAGGAGGTGCGTCCCAAAACGGCCTCTATCGTGGCTGACTTGGAAACCTACGAATGGCACGACCAAGATTGGATGGAACAGCGCCGCCAGTCTGAACCCCTAACCCAACCCATCTCTGTCTACGAGGTTCATATCGGCTCTTGGCTCCATGCCTCCTCCGCCGAACCCTACATCCGTCCTGATGGCACCGAAGAGCCACCAGTAATCGTTGCTGACCTCAAACCCGGTGCCCGTTTCCTCACCTATCGTGAGCTAGCCGACAAACTGATTCCCTATGTTAAAGAGCTGGGCTTTACCCATATCGAGCTACTGCCCATTGCCGAACATCCCTTCGATGGCTCTTGGGGCTATCAGGTGACGGGTTACTATGCCGCCACATCTCGCTATGGCTCCCCCCAAGACTTAATGTACTTCATCGACCAGTGCCACCAAAATGGCATTGGTGTGCTGGTGGATTGGGTTCCTGGGCACTTCCCCAAAGATGGTCATGGGCTGGCGCTATTTGACGGAACACACCTCTACGAACATGCTGACCCCCGCAAAGGTGAACACAAGGAGTGGGGCACGCTTGTCTTTAACTACTCCCGCAATGAAGTCAGAAACTTCCTCGTTGCCAATGCCCTGTTTTGGTTTGACAAGTATCATATCGACGGGATTCGGGTAGATGCGGTCGCCTCCATGCTCTACCTCGACTATCAGCGCAAGCCGGGCGAGTGGGTTACAAACCAGTATGGGGGTCGGGAAAACGTAGAAGCCGCAGATTTTCTGCGCCAGATGAACCACCTCATTTTCAGCTATTTTCCTGGCATTCTTAGCGTGGCGGAAGAATCCACTACCTGGCCAATGGTGTCTTGGCCAACTTATGTCGGCGGGCTAGGGTTCAACCTGAAGTGGAACATGGGCTGGATGCATGACATGCTGGACTATTTCCATATGGACCCGTGGTTCCGTCAGTTCCACCAAAACAACATCACCTTCAGCTTCATGTACGCCTTCAGCGAGAACTTCATGCTGGCGTTTTCCCATGACGAGGTGGTGCATGGAAAGAGTCCGATGATTGGCAAGATGCCGGGCGATGAGTGGCAAAAGTATGCCAACTTGCGCTGTCTGTACACTTATATGTACACGCACCCTGGCAAGAAGACCTTGTTTATGAGCAATGAGTTTGGTCAGTGGAGTGAGTGGAACGTTTGGGGCGACCTAGAGTGGCAACTGCTGCAATTCGAGCCACACCAAAAGCTGAAGCACTTCGTGAGCAAGCTGAACGAGTTCTATAAGAGCGAACCAGCCCTCTACACGCAAGACTTTTCCTACGATGGCTTTGAGTGGATCGACTGCAACGACAATCGCCATAGCGTCGTGTCGTTTATTCGCCAGAGTAAAGAACCGGATGAGTATGTGATTACGGTCTGCAACTTTACGCCCCAGCCTCATGCCCACTATCGCGTGGGTGTTCCAGAGCCTGGCTTCTATCGAGAGTTGTTTAATAGCGATTCGCGGGAGTATGGCGGTAGCAATATGGGCAACTTGGGGGGCAAGTGGGCCGATGAGTGGTCGTTCCACGGACGTCCTTACTCCATCGACCTATGCCTGCCGCCGCTGGGTGTGCTGGTTCTGAAGGTCGATCGAAGCAAAGCCCGCGAGCTTCCTCAAGCGGATTAACTTCATCAAGTCGGATCAGGGAAAAGCTGTATTACCGATAGGGATAGATTGATGGCGATCGCCAGTCACAGGGGCAATGCACCCAATGGATTTGTCTCCATTATTGGGGCGGGCCCTGGCGAAGCAGATTATCTAACGCTGCGGGGTCAGGCACGCCTGATCAACGCGGAAGCAATCGTCTACGATGCTCTGATTTCGCCCGACTTGCTCTCTCTTGCCCCGGCTGACTGCCAACGCATCCATGTCGGCAAACGGGGCGGGCAGCCCAGCCTCGACCAATCGGCAATCGATCGTCTCCTGGTTGAGCTTTGTCAGCAAGGTTTGCGGGTTGTTCGCCTAAAGAGCGGCGATCCTTTTGTATTTGGACGCACAACTTCTGAGATTCAAGCTTTGCAAGCGTCCGAGTGCGCCTTTGAGGTAGTGCCTGGTATTTCTTCAGCGCTCGCGGGGCCGTTGCTGGCAGGTATTCCGCTGACTGATCCAGTGCTTAGTCGCAGCTTTGCTGTGGTCAGTGCCCATGATCCTGACGCACTGGATTGGCAGGCTTTATCTGGCATTGATACGTTAGTAGTGCTGATGGGTGCAAGGCAGCTTTCAATCATTGTGGAGCGGCTAATAGCGAGAGGGCGATCGCCTCAAACTCCGGTCGCGATTATTCGCTGGGCCGGACACCCCCAACAGCAGGTGTGGCTGAGCACACTAGAAGCGGTCGTTCGGCAGACTGCTCATGAAACCCTCTCACCCGCAGTTATCACAATTGGTGACGTGGTCGCTCTTCGTCCCTTTCTGTATCGACCTCCCACAGACCAAACTAGAACTCATCTAACTCGTCTTCCACTGGCGATCGCATCTATGTCCGAATCTGCTTCTCAATCAGCTTCTCAAACTGCTGCGCTGCCGCCTCCAGCAGATACCCCACCCCTTCCCCTCACGGGCAAAACGATAGTCGTAACCCGCGCCGCCGGACAATCCAGCCAGTTCACCCAACTTTTACAAGCTCAAGGCGCTAAAGTGCTAGAAATGCCAGCCCTCGAAATTGGCCCACCCTCCAGTTGGGAGGAATTAGACGAGGCGATCGCCCACCTATCTGACTTTGACTGGCTCATTCTCACATCCACCAATGGCGTAGACGCATTTTTTCAGCGACTATCTACCCAACATCAAGACTCACGGGCACTTCATGGATTAAAAATTGCTGTAGTCGGGCAAAAGACAGCCGCCCAGCTTCAACATTACGGCATTCAGCCTGACTTTATTCCACCAAACTTCGTTGCTGATTCACTTGTTGAGCACTTTCCCTCTCCACTAACAGGATTGAAAATCTTGTTTCCCAGGGTCGAAACCGGAGGTCGAGAGGTGCTAGTGGCTGCATTTACTAGCAAGGGCGCAAAAGTCGCCGAGGTTCCAGCTTACGAGTCGGGATGCGCGAAAACTATGCCACTTGCAGTTCAGCAAAGGTTTTCCTCAGGAAATGTAAACGTGATCACGTTTGCCAGCTCAAAAACCGTACATTGCTTCAATCAGCTTTTTGAGGCTTTCTGTCAAGCTACAAATACCAATTCAAACATGCTCTTACACACTATCTGTCTTGCTTCAATTGGCCCTCAAACTTCAACTGCCTGTAGGGCGGCTTTTGGGCGAGTTGATGTAGAAGCAGAAGAGTATACTCTGGAGGGATTGACACAAGCATTGATTCAATGGGCAAAGAGTTCCTGACTAGCCAGAGTGAGTCTATGAGCGATCGCAGCCCTACTTTGACTCACAGTGCACCACCTCGCACCATCGGACTGACTGGAGGCGTGGGGATGGGAAAAACTACCATCTCAAACTACTTGGCAACCGTACGGCAGCTACCTGTCCTAGATGCCGATATTTACGCTCGCGAAGCTGTAGAACGAGGCTCCGCCGTACTGCATGAAATCATCGAACGCTATGGGCCAAGTGTTTTAATGCCCAATGGACGACTAGACCGTGCTCGTCTGGGAGAAATTATATTTAACAGCCCCCCAGAGCGTCTCTGGATTGAGCAACGCATTCATCCCTATGTGCGCGATCGCATCACAGCAGAATTACAAGAATTGGCGCAACGCCATGTGGCGATCGCTATCGTCGTCGTCCCTCTCCTATTCGAAGCTCGTATGACAGACTTAGTTAACGAAATTTGGGTCGTTAATTGCTCTCGCGAACAGCAAATTGAACGACTTAGACAACGAGACGTTGAAGGATCTGGAAATGGACGCCTCAGCCTAGAACAAATTCACGCCCGCATCGACAGCCAAATGCCAATCAGCCAAAAAATCAGCTATGCCAACGTCATTATTCAAAACGCGTCAACCCTAGAAGATCTATTTAAGCAAATTGATTGGGCTCTCCAAAGCCAAGCATTACCACCAGCATCTCAGGGCTAAGCAGCGGACAACGATTCACCAGAATCACCATCACTCTCATCACGCACAATGTCCAAATCAATATCCAGTACTGTCATAGCCAGTCCAGCTTTCGGCACATTCTCACTGCTAGAAATATAAGGCCTCGGTTCAAGACTGCCCGTACAAATAATCAAAGATCCCTTCTTCAAATAAGAGAGCAATCGCCAAGCCGCAGACTTTTCCCAAATACTCAAAGATACAGTAAAGGATTCATCTCGACTCCGCGGTTTACGAACATAAAGCGTTGCTGTCGCAATCTGAGCCTTCTCTCCATTACGTAACTCAACCGTTTTCACCTGAGCATCAGCGCCTAAATTGCCGCTGACAATCCATTTATTCAAACCAGCACTTGCCATAATGATGCATCCTGAGTGTGAAAAGCCCTGACAGAGCTATTATTCCCCCCAGAATAAAAGACATAACAGAGAATTTTAAAACAAGAAACCCCCCGTAGAGATGAACTCTAAAGGGGGTTTCAAGATTAACCTGGCACCGAGCTATTTTTGCAGGCAGCTACCCACCAACTATCTTC
>RFIF01000183.1 GCA_003695655.1 Cyanobacteria bacterium J069 | reverse complement strand
GTCAATCCTAAGTCGCTTATATCCCTTGTATATCAGGGGTTTTGGCTTCCGGGAACTGCATTAAGCAGTTTTTCTGAAAGCCCTGCCAGATGGGAGTTTTAGCGACTTAATAAATTAGCTCTTACAGCAAGGGTAGTTTCAAGCTGAAAATTTGCATGACCGCTGAACGAATATTTATTAAGAGAGGATGCCTGAACTCATGGTGACAACTGTTTCTATTCTCGACGGCTCTCGCACCATCAACGAGGGAGAGGGTCGGGCACAAATTACTCTGGTAACAGATAATCCCGTGCCTGCTGGCGAGTTGCTGCTGGTTGATATTGAAATTGTTCCCGGTACCGCGACACCCCTACAGGATTATGAATATCGATCTCCTGGTGCAGTTTTTATTAGACAAACTGGCGTTTATGCAGATCGGATTAGTATTCCGAGTGGTGCTTCCATTGGCAGTGTATTAGTCGATATTCTGCCAGATGAAATCATAGAAGGCAGCGAAAATTTCACCATTAATATTACTGGGGTTAGTCCCAGCGCTCAGATTGGTGAAAATTCCTCAATCTCGATCACAATTTTGGATGATGACGGGCTGGATGATGGACTGACCGTGCTATACCGAGTCAACGCGGGTGGCCCCGAAGTTGTGGCCACGGATGGCGGCCCCAATTGGCTGCCAGATGAGACTTTTCTAGTGAATCCAGAGGAGACTGACGTTGCTAATACTTCGGCAGCGGTGACGTTGGGAGACACGGTGCCCAACACTACACCGCCAGAAATCTTTCAGACGGAGCGCTTTGATGCTATCTGTGGCCCCAAAGGCACCGAAATGGCCTATGCCTTTGCAGTTGATCCAGGTATTTATGAAGTCCGTCTCTATGTCGCTAATACCTTTGAGGACACTCGTCTTCCCGACCAACGCATATTCGATGTCGCAATTGAAAACCAGATTTTGCCGAGTCTCAATAATATTGATCCTTCGGCGAAGTTTGGTCATTTGACGGGTGGTTTGCTGAGCAATCAAGTTAAAGTAACAGACGGCACGCTCAATCTCGTTTTTCTCCATGATTCGCTAGATGGAGTAGAAAATCCCTTAATTAACGGCATTGAAATTATCAAGATTGGCGATATTCCGCCAACCGTTGCGCTGGTTGGTGAGCCTTATATTGTGAACGAAAATGACGTTTTTACAAAAGTCTCTCTGGTGACTAGTGAACCTGTGCCTGCCGATGAAAATGTCACCATTACCTTTGAGATTGTGCCTGATACGGCAAAACCGCTAGAAGACTACAAATACGAGTCTGTAACCGCAACATTTGACCCGACAACGGGCATCTATACAGACACAGCGACAATTCCGAGTGGCTTCTCTGTCTCAGGGATTCTCGTTAATATTCTCCAAGACAATCTCCCCGAAGATAGCGAAGCCTTTACGGTGAATGTCACCAGTGTTGATTCCTATTTTCAAATCGGCGAACCCAGCTCTCTTTCTGTGACGATTGAGGATAGCAGTTCCCGTCCAACAGCCCTACGCATTGAGGCAGAAGATACGCTTTACAGCGCTTATCAACTGGAGAATGTCAGTTTGGCATCGGGGGGCAGGGCGCTCAGGGTGGATGGCGACGATCTGCATGAAGGGAGTGTGTCAACGATCGCCTTCAAAGATATCACTGGGTTTGAACCAGGGGTTTATGACATTGTGGTTGGCACGTTTGATCAATTCTTTTCGGGTGGGCAGGTCGGTACTGCGTTTAAGGTTGAACTCAACGGAACAATCCTGAAAGGCATTCAGCTAAATGAATTAGCTGCTGAGGAGAGCGTCAATTTAGGAGCTTCTGTCGCTCAGGTTGCGGCTACAGGAATTCAGCTCGATGTGGGGGATACTTTAGCGGTGATCGGAACCCCGTACCCCAGTCAGCCTGTTTGGCTCGACTACATTCAACTCAACCCAATAGCTCCGAGTGAGCTGGTGCTGTAATCCCGGCTGTTTGAACTGATGCCAGTCGTGCCGGTACAGGAGGGACTGAGAGCTGAAAGGGGTGGAGCGATCTGCCCCTTTGGCGATCGCCCCTTTCACTTGCTGGCTTGAATGCGTCAGCGTCAACTAGTGGGTTAGTTGTTAGACCTCTTGCGTGAATCATGAGTTGGTGGTGGCAAGTTCAACGTTGAGGATTGCGGTAGTGTTCTAGACGCATGGATGAGGCTAAACGGCTCGACCAAACTCATAAGGGTTAATGAATAGCCCAATAACCGTATCGTGTAATCATTTAGACTTGGAAAAACCAATCGTTTTGCGGGCTAATCGCTTGATTCGAGTCCGTAAGTTGAGATGCTGGCGCTCAATCTAGCAAGCAGCAACATTGATTCTTTCAATGCAGCATCGATATGAGGAGCCAGACGTAAGCTAAAATTTCACCCGTTTGATGAGCGATACGAGCTACATACGGGAGCCGTTTGGGTGACGACACTGGTAGTGTTGTTTACCTGCGGCCGACTGTCTATGTTTAACCACAGTAGAATTGCCAGATGTAAGGCATAGAACTGGTTCTGAAGCCATAGGAGCGGGTACTGGTAGATTTAGAGGTATTCTGCCTCAGATCCACACATCTAAAACATCACCTCGGAGCCATTGATCGTGCTGGTTGGTGTGGTAACTTGTTAGCTTAAATCACCCTCTATTTTCCGCCTAGTCCCAGTTTCAGCAGCTACCGCTTTTGTCAGGCAAGCAGGCTAGAGCTGTCTGAAACCAAGTGCTTAAGTTCCTTGTTCGCGAATGGGTGGTTTAACCCAAGCTTAAATTAAACTTAAATTGAGGTAGCATTTAAACTTAAATTTAGTTAAATTTAGGCAGCATTCCATTGAACTAAAGATTGAGTTTTGTATTTGTTGCCCATTTCAATCAATTCACTCATGAAATAGAACATCTGTTGCCTATCATGGAGTAAGACTTCTGATAGGTATAGGTCTAAAGATAGATTTTTCCCACGCTGTCTACAATAAGCCAAAGAACCTGAAAGCCGTCTGCAATCCTCAAAAGCTTTTCCCTACGGCACTTTTGGCGGGCAAGACATTTCAGATCTGATCAGTCGGCAACAATTGACTCACTTGATTATTAGAAGCAGAAAATCAGCCTTATTTCCCCCATTTATTCCCTTTAGCAGATTCAGTTTGTCTCTCAAAATCCTATTCTAATAATTATGAGTTGAGAGCTTTGAAATATGGAAATATGAAGCTTAGAGACGGGTTGATGACCGAAAGTGGAATCTGAAAAAAGCCAAAATGAAAGCTGAAAATCAAGGTTGGACGGTCTTAATTATTCTTGATTTTTGGTTTCCTGAGGAAATGCTTAGAGTTGGACTGTGTGAGGTTGATTGCTTGAGGTTGGATTGTGGGAAACTGGGTTGGCTGATTAGTCTTTATTAACTGACGCACAAACTGGTGAGTACATAAGTTAGTAAGCACATAAGTTTAGTAGGCGAAGCTAGAGCGTAAAGTGATACATAAAAAAGAAGTCTAAGGCTAAAAGTTTTAGCACTGGCTCAGACGATGATTCTCCAAAGACCTTGGAAGATAAATTTTAGCAGGTCGAGAGAGCGAGTTTAGCACTTTTGGCCGTGGTTGCAACTGCTGCAAGCAAAAGTTTTGCAGTCGTTTTTCAGTTGATGAGTTAGATACGGGCTGTTTATTAGTCAGCGCATCTTAGACCAGCTAGACATCGATATCTTAGATATCTTAACTAGTTCATCAGTTTATCCGACAACTTTCTATGGAGGCAAAAATGATGTTGCTTAGATCCATTCGCAGTCTTCTCTTGAGTGTGATTTTGACCATCATGCTCAGTGCAACTGTAATGTTTAGCACTACGTTTTCGAGTGTGCAGGCAGCAACCGCCGCTTCTCAGGTTGCAACTCAGCCCCAGATCCAGCCTCAAATTGTTGCGATGAACCGGGCTGAGGCAGTCACCAAAAATTTGGAGGGCAAAGCTCAAGAGGCCATTGGCAACGTAACAGGCGATCGCCAGGATCAGCTGATGGGCAAAGCCAAGCAAGCTGAAAGTCAGGCTCGTCATATTGTAGAAGATGTCAAAGATCAGGCTCAACTAAAGGGTAGAGCCAAAGCAGTTGCTAAAGATATTGAGGGTAAGGCTCAAGAGGCAATTGGCAACGTTACGGGCGATCGCCAGGATCAGTTGGTGGGACGAGTGAAGCAAGCCGAAAGCCGCGATCGCAATATCGTTGAAGATGTGAAGGATAAGCTTCAGGATCTATTCAACTAAATCACAATCAAAAACGGCTTCTACGCTGAGAATTGTGCATCTTGTTCGGCTGATTAGCATTGCTTGATTAACACTTGCGATGTTTGTGACCGTGATGTTTGTGACATAGAAATGCAATACTGAACCCTATTTTTTCAGGAAGAGGGTTGCCGAAGCAATTTCTGCAATGTTATCTGCAAGTTATCTATCAGGACGTAAGGAGAAAAGAAAGTGGTCAATCTAATTTGGACTGTTGTTGTGGTGCTTGTTGCACTTTGGGCCCTGGGACTGGCAGTGAATATCGGCGGTGGTTTGATTCATCTGCTCCTGGTGTTGGCACTGATAGGACTTGTTTATAACCTGCTAACTGGGCGGCGAGTTGTCTAATTGGGCTGCCTGGTTTGGGTTCACGCTGAACATGTTTTTGGGATATTAGCGGGATCGTTCTAACTGCTAACAGTGCCAATTTATGCTTGTCTGAAACATCAGAGCGGCATCATCAGAATGACACCATAATCAGAATGGACATAATGTGATGAATCATATGATTCATCCTGCTGCTGTTGGTACATAATTCGGTCTCTCGATCTAGTTGACTATCTAGTTGATATGGCGCTGAAAGCAACTGGTGTTATGCCTTATTCCATAGCCTTTGATTGCAGCATTTGCTAACGGAAAGGTTGGAATCAAAGGTTGGAATCATTGGAGTCAGCAGTAATCCGAAAAGCTTGACACAGCAGGTCATTTAGTCTGAGCTAAACAACTGCAATATCACACTTTTGGAGAGCTAACCATGCTAGATATTGACGATATGAGCAAGAAAGAGATGATGAATCTCCTGCGGCAAGCGGGGCATGGACATTTGGGCTGTGCTCTAGACGGGCAACCGTATGTTGTGCCAATTCACTATTATTTTGATGAACCTGCGATTTACATTTTCACCACTATGGGGGTGAAAGCTAAATACATGGATGTAAATCCAGAGGTCTGCTTACAGGTTGAAGAGATGCAAGACCTCAAGCATTGGCGCAGTGCAACGGTGACGGGTCGTGCCGAACAGATTACAGATGAGTCAGAAATTGATCGCGTCATGGAGTTGGTCAAAGCACAAAACCCGGCGCTGTCGTTAACCGTTAATCACTCCTGGCGAGACGCCTGGGGGCGAACAGAAGTTATGGCGCTGTATCGGATTTACGCCCGGGAACTGACTGGGCGGACAGCTTCAGGTCTTAGCAGTGAGCCTTCTAAGGCATCTCGTTAACTCACTTTAGCCAATGCACATGTAGCCAATGCACCTATGGCGGATAGAGCGAATGCAAAGGCTGAATTGTTAACGAGGTCTGGAAGCAGATCTATGGCGTCTGTTTAATGTTTATTTTGGAGATAAGAAAGATGGTTTCCCATCGACGAATACGTAGATTTCTTCTGGCCATGACTGTGGCTGTCATGCTAGCAGTCGGCCTGGCTTTTGATTTTGGCACTGCTGGCAACTGGGCGGCGGCGATGGCTCCTGGACAAATCGTGGGACAGTTGCCTACAGATGCTCCAGTTGTCTTATTCTCAAGCCCCAATTTTTTGCTGGCGGTGGTCGTGGGCGTTGTGATGGCGTTTGCCTTCCAGCTCCTGTTCACGAATTTGGCGATCGCCGTTATTGCAGGCCCCGATAGTGTGTCTAGCCAGAGCGACTCAGAGAGTGACTTTGGTAGTTTGGGCGATGCTGTTCGCGGGATTGAAACAAAAGTGGGCTTGGGGCTGCTCATTAGCGTCAGCATTGCTCTGTTTGCCGCATCATTTCTGGCGGTGAAGCTGAGCTTAGTGGGAACTCCTGGACTGGGAGCCATTGTCGGTGTTTGCATTTGGGCGGTGTTCTTTACAGCGCTGACCTGGGTTAGCTCGACGGCACTGGGTTCGCTGCTGGGATCGATCATCAGCACTGCGACGGCTGGGGTGCAAAGCCTGCTGGGGGCGGGCAGTGCCATGCTGGGCGCAAACCTGGCTAAAAGTCAGGTGGTCTCCACTGCCGAAGAAGTAACCGCAGCCGTGCGGCGCGAACTAACGGCAGGCTTTGATCCCGACACTATCCGGAAAACGCTGCAAGGCTCACTTGATCAAGTGCATTTGCCTCAGCTCAACTTTGACCAGTTGGGCTATCAGTTTGAGCGACTGCTCAAGGATGCGAACCTGTCAGAGGTTCCCGATCGTGACTTGCTTAAGCATGTCAACCGAGACACGCTTGTACAGCTCGTCAGCAGCCGCACTGACCTGTCAAAGCGCGACATCAACCGCATTACCGATCAGCTTGAAGCAGCCTGGAATCGAGTGGTTGGCTCCCAGGAACAAGCTGACGCTACAGCCCTATTGGAACAGCTCAAGGCAGCAGATCCTCAAGAGGTGCAGTCTGGCAAGTTGAAAGAACGGGTCAGTCGGCTGTTGAAAACTACTGCTTCGCCCTCTACCTCTGAAGAAAGCTTGACCAGTCGAGCGATTCAGCTTGGCACCACGCTATTGCTCAGTCAAGTGATGCAAAATGTTGATCTTTCGGACGTAGATGTGGAAAAGATTGGGGGACAACTGCGATCGCTGGGTGGCAGCCTGTTGAACGCAAACGGTTCTTCCAATCTGCATGGCAACGGTCATACGAATGGTCAAAATGGCGATCGCTATTTTGATAAGTCTTTGGAACAGTCCAAATCATTCAGCGTGATTCAGGCAGATCTAGAAAACTACTTGCTGGTTTCACCCCCCTGGCGACTTAACCGGGAAACGATCAAGCAGGAATTTCGCGACGTGATTTATGATGCTGCGGCTGATCCAGGATTGATTCAGCAAGAGCTAGCGCAGATTAACCACGACTATTTTGTGCGAGTGCTCAGCCTGCGGGATGATTTCACGTCTGAGAAAGTTCAGGATGTGGCCAGTTATCTAGAGGCGATTCGGGTTGACGTGTTTAACACGGTTCGCGATGCGGCAGACCAGGAAGAATCCCAGGCGCTGCGGCAACGAGTGGCGACCTATCTCCGCACGACGAACAAAGCAGACCTGAATGCAGAGGCGATCGCCCGCGATTTTCCGGTTTTGCTAGCCGACCCAGATGCCACGTTTGAAGATTTAGACAGACGCCTCACAGTGTTTGACCGCCGCACCCTGGAGCAACTGCTGATCCAGCGGCAGGATATGAGCACTGAGGAGATCCGTCAAGCTGTCGATCAGTTGGAAAGCGCCCGCGATCGCACTGTAGATCAGGCGCGGGAACATCAGCAACAGGCTCAAAACAAAGCCCAAGAGCTGCGCCAAAAAGTGGCAGACTATCTGCGCGAAACCCATCGCGAAGAGCTGAACCCAGAAGGAATTCAGCGGGACTTGAAGACCCTGTTTGAAGATCCAGAGGCGGGAATAGGTGCGCTGCGGCTGCGACTGTCGCAGTTTGATCGCAACACGCTAGTGCAGCTATTGAGCCAGCGCCAGGATCTCAGCGAAGCCCAGGTGAATCAGGTGCTGGATCAGGTGGAATCGGTGCGGGATAGCATTTTGCACGCTCCGCAGCGGATTGCTGACAAAGCCAAAGCGCAGTATGACGAAACCACCCAAGCACTGGCGGATTATCTCCGCCGCACCAATCTGGATGAATTGAATCCGGAGGGAATGCAGCGCGATTTATCCACCTTGCTGCATGATCCGAAAGCAGGTGCGATCGCCTGGCAGGAACGCCTGTCGCACATTGATCGGGCAACTCTGGTGACGCTGTTGAGCCAGCGGGATGACCTGACTGAGGAACAGGTGAATCAGGCGATCGACCAGGTTCAAGCGGCAATTCGCAGCATTATTAAAGCGCCCCGCCGCCTGGCCAGCCGCGTGCAGCAGCAGGCAGTCAATTTTGAAACAAATCTGGAAGCCTACCTGCGCAATACCGATAAGGAGGAACTGAATCCTGAAGGAATTAAGCGCGACTTGAAACTCTTGTTGCAAGATCCGCGAGCAGGGCTGAACAGTCTGGGCGATCGCGCCTCGCATTTTGATCGAACCACTTTTGTCGCGCTCTTGGCCCAGCGTGATGACATGACTGAGGAGGAAGCCAACCGCATTGCGGATCAGGTGGAATCGAGCTATCGAGCTGTGGTTGACCAGATTCGGCAGATGCAGCGGGCGGTACAATCGACCATCGACAAAGGATTCGACAACGTGCGCAATTATCTCAACGGATTGGAGCGCCCAGAGCTAAATTATGACGGCATCAAACAGGATTTCAGTCGCTTGTTTGACGACCCGCAGATGGGGCTGGATGCGTTGCGCGATCGCCTGTCTCAGTTTGATCGAGCCACCCTAGTAGCGGTACTCAGTTCCCGCGATGACATCTCCGAAGCCGATGCCAACGGCATTATCGATCAGGTTGAGGCGGCTCGCGACAGTGTGCTGTATCGCATTGAGCGAGTGCAGCAAGAAACGCAGCGGCGGCTGGACGCTATCAAGCACGAAACCCAAAAGCAGGTACGAGCAACGCGCAAACTTGCTGCCGGAGCGGCCTGGTGGGTGTTTAGCTCAGCCCTGTTTTCGCTAGCATCTTCGGCGATCGCCGGGTTCCTGGCCGTGTCGCGGTTTGTTGCGCCCTAGGCAAGACGGGGCGACTGACGACGGGGCGACTGACTGCCAATCGGCACTAATCAGCGCTAGTCAGCACTAATCATGCTAGTCAGCGCTGATCAACGACGAAATGTTCCACTACAAACCCTACACCGAGAAAATCAAACCTCATGAGAAACACGCTTTATGCACTTAGCATTCTATCCGGCACCCTGTTGGTGGGGCTGGGCGTTGTATCGTCCCAGCGTGCCCACGCAGGACATGCCAATGCGGTATTGATGACCGAGTTGGAGGGCAGCGCCGAAGTGGCTGTCAGTGGCGATGCCAGTGAAATGGCAGGCGACTCGGCAGGTATGGGACGCGCCTATGTGTTTGGCATAGATGGCGACGAAACAACGCTTTGCTATGTCATGCAGGTTGCTGGGCTACAGCTTGTGCCCGTAGCCGAGGGCATGGCAGCCCACATTCATGAAGGGGCGGCGGGCGAAAACGGCCCCGTGGTCGCGGCTCTAGCCGGCCCAGAAGACGGCAACGCGGGCGACTGTTTGACAGAGGGCGAAGAGGGCAAGTTTCCCACGGGTGAGGCGGGCATTGTCCAGCGGATTTTAAATAATCCCAGCGACTTCTATATCAATGTCCACAAACCCCAGTTTCCCGATGGGGCCATTCGAGGTCAGCTCGAAGCCTCCAACTAAAGCGGAATTGCAGGGAAATTGCAGCCGCAAATTCCCTGCAACCCCTGGTCACAGGGTTCAACCGCGATCGCAATCAACACAACTAACCATTTAGGAGATTGATCCATGCAGAAAGTAAATTTGGGATTGACCGACAAACAGCGCCAAGGCGTGATTGACTTGCTCAACCAGGGCTTGGCAGACACCTATCTGCTGCTGGTGAAAACCAAGAAATATCACTGGGATGTGGTGGGGCCGCAGTTTATGACCCTCCACAAGCTTTGGCAAGAGCACTATGAAGCTCTGACAATCAATGTGGATGCGATCGCCGAGCGCGTCAGAACGCTGGGTGGATACCCCGTCGGCACGATGGAAGGATTCCTCAAAATCTGCTCTCTCAAAGAACACGCGGGCACGGTTCCCAATGCAACGGGTATGGTGTCCAACTTGCTTGCTGATCACGAGCAGATTGTGCAGAATGTGCGATCAAGCATTGACAAGTGCAGTGAGGATTTCCAGGACGAAGGCACGGCGGACTTTTTGACCGGCCTGATGGTGCAGCATGAAGAAATCGCCTGGATGCTGCGCTCCTTTATGGAAGGTGAGGGCGTTGCGTCGGATGGTGCTAAGCCAGCGACGAAGAAAAGCATGGTTGGCGTCTAATCCTCTATGGTGATTCGCCCCTCCTGCGCCTGAAAGCTGCTCTCAGGGGCGATCGCCAAGGTGATTTTCCCTGTGAAAGTGAGGTGACTAAGGCAAACATTAGCTTGCCATCATTGCTGGTTACTTACCGGCTAGAGAACAAGGTTGGGCACGGTCTATGCCTTCATTAGCCGTACCCGACCCGGTTTATTCTGGGTGAACCAACAAAGCGATCGATGCAGGCGGTTTTTTCAGTCAATTTATGGTTATTAGGTAGTCATTTACGCAACTACTTTTTATATGACTATTTCACGCGGCTACTTCATAAAAGTTAGGACTTACGCAGTTGGATGATTTTTCGCGGGCTGCGCCCGCAAAAAATCATCCAGAGGTCTATAAAACACGCTTCAACTGCGTAAGTCCTGAAAGTATTTACTGATATCGTCTTTATACCTCAATTTTATGATTATTAAAACTGCCTCACCGATTCCGGATCTGCCTCCAAAGAGCTGGCAGACTCGCTCACCTGGGCAGAAACATGCTACAAGTGTCAGGCAGCTATGCCCGTGCTGCTCTAATGTCTTGCTGCGCCATATTCGGTTAAATCAGGTGTATTGGCGATGTTCCCATTGCTATCAGGATATGCCAATACTGGAGGACAGCATGGGACTGGGTATCTAGGCTATAGCAAGGCGGTTCTTGATGGGATATAGCAATGAGATTTGGAGAGGTTTTATCTATGGCTCTACTGTTTAGGAGAAAGCCGAGTTTTCAGGGAACCCAGCGATTTATAATTGTTGGTGAAAAAACGGCGGCGTTGATTGACGAGGCTGATTTACGTGCGGTTTGACTTAGATTCACAATCCTTAACGGGAGTGTTGGTTGCTTTACTGATCATGGCGCTTTGGATTGGCAGTTTAGCCGCGCTGTTGTTGATGGATATCCATCAGCTAAAGCCGCTGTGGATCGTGCCGATTATGCTAGGGCGGACGTATATTCAGACCGGGCTATTTATTGTGGCCCATGACGCGATTCACGGCTCGGCGGTGCCGGGCGATCGCCGTCTCAACCATCAAATTGGGAAACTGGCAGTCATTCTCTATGCCCTACTCTCCTATCGAAAGCTCTCGTTAAACCACTGGAAACACCATCGATATCCGGGGCAAGCAGACGATCCCGATTTTCACGACGGCACTCACCGAAACTTTTGGCTCTGGTACTGGAAGTTCATGCGGGGATATCTCAATACTAGAGAAAGAATCGTTTTGCTTTGCAAGATCGTAATCATATTCTTGGCGCTTAGTCTCATGTTGAAAATTTCGGCGATTAGCCTGCTCTTGTTCTGGCTGTTGCCGATTGTATTTAGCTCACTACAACTATTTCTATTTGGCACTTATCTACCGCATCGATCGGACAATTCAGATAATCTTCATCATGCAACGAGTAGTAACTGCCCACTTATCGTGTCATTTATCACTTGCTATTATTTTGGCTATCACTGGGAGCATCATGAATATCCCCATCTTCCCTGGTATAAGCTCCCCTCCGTGCGCCAAGGTCAATCATTAATCTAGTCAGATTGGATTCTAAAAGAGCAACTGGAATGCCACAATGGAACGGTCAAATTTAGTCTATAAAAGAGCCGGTTTGCAGATTGATGAGCTAATTGCTTTAGGGGCGGAAATCTCTGAATTTTGTGCCGAGAACGCGGCTGCAATTGATCACAACGGAGCATTTCTGATTCAGGAATTTGCTTTAATTGCTAAAGCGAAGCTGCTGTTAGCACCGCTGCAACCCAAGCTGGGCGGACTTGGCCTGGGTTTTAACGCAGATATAACTCACGATTTGCTGCTGCTGCTCAAACAAATCGGACGAGGTAATCTGGCAGTTGGACGTATCTTTGAAGGGCATGTCAATGCGCTTCAGCTCATTCAAACCTTTGGCACGGCGGAGCAAATCGAAACCTATGCAGGCGATGTGCGCGATCGCCACAAAATCTTTGGCGTTTGGAATGCTGAAGCAGAAGATGGTGTAAAGCTTTATCCCCTGGCAGACGGGCGGTATCGGCTAGAAGGTGCAAAGACATTTTGCTCAGGTGCTGGCTTTGTCGATCGCCCCTTTGTAAATGGCAAACTGCCAGATGGCCGCTGGCAAATGTGCGTTGTGCCGATGGAAAAGGTGACGACGGTTGGCGACCCGACTTGGTGGCAGCCCTCAGGAATGCGGGCAACAGCTAGCTTTAAGGTTGATTTTAGCGGCGTTGAACTGGAGGCAGCATCGCTGATTGGGCAGCCGGGAGACTATTTGCGCCAACCCTGGTTAACAGCGGGGGTGGCGCGCTTTGCTGCTGTCCAGTTGGGCGGGGCGGAAGCCCTATTCGACGAAACCCGCAAGTATTTGCAGACCCTCAATCGCACCAGCGATCCTTACCAGCAGCAGCGTCTAGGGCAAATGGCGATCGCGCTAGAGAGCGGTAACCTCTGGCTGCAAAGCGCGTCCCATCAAATAAGCACGTATGCGCCTATTTTTGGCGGTTCTCCGACCCAGTCTTAAGACCAGGCTGACCGGCTCGTTGCCTATGCCAACATGGTGCGCACGGCGATCGAGCAGATTTGTATGGATGTAATACAGCTTTGTGAGCGATCGGTCGGGACTCGCGGTTTGCTGCCTCCTCACCCGATGGAGCGAATCATTCGAGACTTGACCCTATATTTACGGCAGCCTGTTTTTGATGCAGCCTTAACCCAGGTTGGACAATATGCTTTGGCGCAAGATTTGCCAGCTAGACCCCTGTAGCAGACAGCATTCCTTCATTAAAAAGCTAAGCAACGAACATCCGAGAAACAGTTCAGTTATCTGACGCAATCTCGGCCATTCGGCAAAATCCCCCTAGAGGCTGTTTGAAAAGTCCTACTGTTTGTAGAAAAACGTGCAAGATCCCCCTAAATCCCCCTTAAAAAAGGGGGACTTTAAGGCGGTTTCCCTCCTTTTTAAGGCGGTTTCCCCCCTTTTTAAGGGGGGCTAGGGGGGATCTCTGAGCGCTTAACATTACACGCGATACCTTTTCAAACACCCTCTTAAAGTCCTCCTTGAAAAGGGGGCTTTAAGGCAGTTTACCCCCTTTTTTAGGGGGCTAGGGGGATCGCTGACTTAATATCACAGACGGTACTTTTTAAACGTTCTTTTAGGCGGGGAACCCATACTTTTCAGGGGGTTCTATGCCTCTTAAGTGTCTTACTGGATAAGCGCAATGCTGTAAAAGATCCCCTGTTATTTACTGCGGATTTTATTTACTTCAATTTATTTCAATGTGAGCAACAAAGCTACAGAGTTTTTAATTAGAAAAGAACTACAGAATTTCTCATCTAGCCTGGAAAAAGTCATGCTAACTTCCTGGAAGAGGTCGTATTAACTTTCAATGAGCCGCGCTTTTGATTATTCCTAAAACTGTCAGGACACAAAACTTAGGTTTAGCCCATTAAAATTTTGGACAACCTGCGATCGCCAGCATTGAGCGCCTGATCCTGGGTCGCGTTATCAATTCACCTGAGAACCCTTAAGAAATCGACACTATCGCGATCGCTTGGGCAGCGCCCGAATAATTGCATAGCTGGATTGCCTGCTCATTGGCACTGCTAGCTGTAGCGATGCCCCCAGGCAAATAACCGCTTTAGGACTGACGCAGTTGGATAATTTTTCGCAGGCTGCGCCCGCGAAAAATTATCCAGAATCTATAAAACCCGTATCAACTGCGTAAGTCCTGTGCTCATACCAACTTTGCCAAATAAGCCCCTTCTTTGCGTGCTTGCCCTGGAGGTGCGAAGAGGCGGAACCTCAGGCCATCAGGGGCGATGGTGATGCCTTAACGTTTTGTATCCCAATGAACTATGGGAGAAAAATTTACTGTACACTTCCCACTAAGTCAAACTCATGACGAGTATGGATTAGTGGAGGGGTTTGAGTTCCCAGGCGCGATAGGTCGCGATGGTCAATGCTGGGGTAAGCCTCAGACTTGGGGGGGACGATTGGCACAGGTTGAATCTTGTATGCAAGCGTGGTTTTTCATCGCAAACACACGATTAGGAGATTAGGAGCAAATATGAGCAGCGAAAGCAAATGCCCCTTTATGGGCGGAGTCCAGAAGTTCACGGCTGGTCATGGCACGTCCAACCGGGACTGGTGGCCGAATCAGTTGAACCTGAGCATCCTTCACCAGCATTCACCTAAGGCTAATCCCCTGGGTGAGGCGTTCGACTATGCTGAAACGTTTAAGAGCCTCGACTATGCGGCCCTCAAGGCTGACCTCTTTGAACTGATGACCTCTTCTCAAGACTGGTGGCCTGCCGACTATGGCCACTATGGGCCACTTTTTATTCGCATGGCATGGCACAGTGCTGGCACCTATCGGATCGGCGACGGGCGCGGCGGCGGGGGCACCGGGAGCCAGCGGTTTGCGCCCCTCAATAGCTGGCCTGATAATGCCAACCTCGACAAGGCCCGCATGTTGCTTTGGCCACTCAAGCAAAAATATGGGGAGAAAATCTCCTGGGCTGACTTGATGATCCTGGCGGGCAACTGTGCTCTGGAATCAATGGGCTTTAAAACGTTAGGTTTTGCAGGTGGGCGGGCAGACATTTGGGAGCCTGAGGAAGATATCTACTGGGGGTCTGAGGGCGAATGGCTGGGGGACAAGCGCTATACGGGCGATCGCGAGCTTGAGAATCCTTTGGCCGCCGTGCAAATGGGCCTGATCTACGTGAACCCAGAGGGGCCCAACGGCAATCCTGATCCGGTGGCTGCGGGTCGAGATATTCGCGAAACCTTTGGGCGAATGGCCATGAACGACGAGGAAACCGTAGCCCTCACGGTCGGTGGACATACCTTTGGCCTAAGTACAGGACAAAAAATGGATGGAATAGCAAAACTCATCTGTGAGCGATTCAATGTTGAGTAGGATTACGCGATGTGCAACTAAGGTTTTGCAAAGAAAGTCTCACCCTACGAAGCTAGAAGTACAACCTCTCTAGTTCAGGTGAGACCAATGTTTTCTATT
>RFIF01000182.1 GCA_003695655.1 Cyanobacteria bacterium J069 | reverse complement strand
TTCGTTACGGATTTGATTATCTGCGTAGAATCCTACTCAACATTGAATCGCTCACAGATGAGTTTTGCTATTCCATCCATTTTTTGTCCTGTACTTAGAACGATAGCGAGCATTCCAAGCTTTTTGGTTATACGAAGAGCGCGCAAACAGCTCAACCGTATGTCCTTCAGCGGCAATTCGAGAATAAATTTCGGCACAATGATGTTCTATTCCACCCTGGCGAGGGGGCAATCCCTTGGAGCCAATCACAGCAATTTTCATGAAGCAGCCTCTTCTAATGTCCTAGGTGGATGTGGGCGCAGAGCGTTTTGTGGTCTTGCTATCTCAAGCCCAGTTCTTGAGGAAAGGGGGCGGGTTGTGAAGCCTGATGGGGCTGCCACTGCCGCAGCATGTCGGCATAAACCGACTCGATAACGCTTTTTGCGCTGTAGGGCAGCGCGTTCTGCACGCAGGCAGAAGCAGGAAATTGATCGGGATTTTGCAAAACGGTCTCTAGAGCCTGGGTGATCTCGATTGGGGTTCGTGCCTGGCAAACGATGCCACAGTCGGGGTGGAGCAAAAGTGGGGTTTCGCCAGTGCGAGTTGTGACGATGGGAGTGCCGCAGGCCAAGGCTTCTAAAACAACCAGCGGTAGTCCTTCATAGGCACTTGTCAATACAAATAAACTGGCTAGACGGTGAAGATCTGCTAGTTCTTGGTAAGGGAGTGGGCCTAGAAACGTGACTCGATTAGCCAGTTGCAACTGATTGACTCTGTCGAGCATGGCCGATCGCAGTTCTCCATTTCCTGCTATCAACAGGTGAGCCTGAGGATTGCTAACCAGCGCCATTGCATCCAGGAGCAGGAGGGGATCTTTTTGCGGATGAAGTCGTCCAGCAAACAGGAGGAACTGTGTGTCTTCTCTTAGCCCCATCTGAATTGCCTGCTGCCGCCGTCTCTCATTGCGTTCCGCAGGAGAGAGGGGGTAAAACACGTCTCCGTCAAAGGTATTGCGGATAAAGGAAATGCGATCAGCCAGCAGCGGATACTGTCTTTGATAGAGTCGGGTGGATTCTGAGTTACAAGAGAGGATCTGATCAAACTGAGAGATAAGCTGTCGCTCGAAAGCAAAATAGGCCTGGGGAAAACGCTGCCATAGAATGCTCTGAGCGTTGCTTGCCTTGATTTGTTGATGGATGTCGTTGTGTACGAATAGAGTTTTATGCCCTGTCCAGGTTTTGGTGGCGATCGCCGGTTCCAAACGATGAAAGTGCATAAAATCGGAGCTAAAGTCTTTGCCCCATAGGCTCATGGCGTAGCGCAGTGTGGTGGGCACCAGTCGCCGCTTGTCATCATCCGCAAGCCTGAAGAGAGGAAAAAACTCGACGGGTTGACCGTCCAACTCTCGAAGCTGCCACTGTTCAAGCTCTCCCTTGGCGCTAGCGAGAATCCCCACAAGGCGAACCTGAAACTCAGGCGGGGCAAACTTGATAAAGTTTCGGACGACAGTCTGAATACCTCCAATAGAAGAATTCCAGGGGTCAAACTGATAGAAGATGGTTAGTACCGGCTTTCTCATGGCTTTCCTCAGCCCTGCCTCTTCAATAACGGTCAATGGAATTTGCTGAGACGGCCCTTCAAAGCGCAAACAGGTACGTAAGTAATTCCTCTGGCTGCAAACTCAGGGAATACACTGAGCCAAGCCTGTAAGACACTATAGGTGCCTGACTCCTTACCGAGCAAGTCCGTAAATTGCTCAAGGAAGAAATTTTATAATCTCAATAAGAAAGCTTCACAGACTGACAACGAGATGCTCCGCTGCATGTCTTGAAGAACAACATGTCTTGAAGAACAAGTAGAAATGCGAGGATTTCACTTAACAACACCTCTAAACTGAGGTGCTCAAACACAAAGAGCTAAACCAATCTCTGGAAGGCTGGTCGCGCTAAATACTCCTGTCTAATCAATGGACTTAACACAATGCGCTTAGCAAGCGCCTGGCTTTTTCAACAAGATCCATAGAGTTTGAAAGAGCAGCTGTAAGTCATACAACGGCGTCCACAACTCCTGATATCTCAGATCCAAATCAACAACAGCCTCAAAGTCTTTAATTTCTGAGCGTCCTCGAACCTGCCACTCTCCGGTCATTCCAGGCTTGACAGCCAGTCTCTGAAAGTGTCGTCCGCTATAGCACCGCACTTCATCCAGTGTGGGTGGACGAGTCCCCACCAAGCTCATTTCCCCTCTGAACACGTTCCAAAACTGGGGCATCTCGTCTAGGCTTGTCTTCCGCAAAAAGCGGCCGACTCGTGTCACTCTGGGGTCTCTAGAGTTTTTGAAGAAATGGCCAACACTTTCGTTCTTTACGAGGTGCTTGAGCGTGTCAGCACCACAGATCATGGAGCGAAACTTGTAGAGAGTAAAGGACTTACCCCCCAATCCACAGCGGGGCTGGCTATAGAATACTGGCCCCGGACTTTCCAACTTGATGGCGATCGCTACGGGCAAAAAAATGATAGCTAACACCAAAAGCCCGATCACACTGCCTACTACATCAAGCGTTCGCTTTGCAACAGAACCAGCCGACCTATGTACTGCAACAGACCTAGTCTCGTATACAGACTGGAGGTTTTGAGCCATAACACAAGATTAACCAAGTGGGTAATGCACCAAACATTCAGAAATCAATGATTACGTAAAACAGCTATGAACCTAAAACGTCCAGACATGGCCACAGCCCAAGAACCTAATAGCTGGACATCACGACGATTTTGTCAAGCGCATTTAAACGTATCCTTCACGAAAATCTCACAAAAGTCCCTCTAGGGGAAACTCAGTGAAATCACTTATTAAGCTACTTTTTTTTATCAGCTTCTAAGTCTTTCTACAAGGTCATATAATATAATCTGAAGAATGTTAAGTTCTCTTAAAATTCCTTTTTTCCCTTCAACTCCTGCTTAAAACTCTTGATCAAAGAGATCCCTCCGTAGACTCCCGTGATGTTCGATACATTTTTTATAGCTTAGGGGAAAACTTTTTGTATAACCTTTACTTATGCTTCAGCGGATCTTTTGCCATCTGCGATACCAGATTCCCCTCTACCCCTACACACGGCAGATTTGCGTTTAGCGGAAAGGATTTTAGTCGTTCTCATCATCTGCTGTTCACCCTTTTCAGACTCTGGGTGCAAATTAAAAAGCTGACAAAAAATTGATGCAAGCAGTTGGAGGCTCAGAACCGCACCTGCCTGTGAAGAACTCACTGTCATGCTCTCAAAGATAAAATCTAGAGTCGGCGGAGACCGAATCTTTTTGTTCTAGGGGCGATTTCAACCATAATGAACAAAAATTTTGTGCGCCAAGCAGGGCGTTGTTCTGAGAGGATCGCTCTCCAGAGTTAACTCCAGATTTAAACACTGCCATCTTTTTCTCGGTTTGAGCAGTGAATGAGTCCCTCGTCGCTGCCTCAGTACTTACTCGGTGGTGCAACCTCAGGTGCATCAGTCCCTACTGGCTGGCTGCGGATAGTAAAGGCGATCGCCCCAAACCGCCATACAAGCATTCCCAAACATTCCCAAAACTCAAAACAAATACTGCTCTGGCATTCCAGCCTCTTAGCTCTGCCAGTCAAGCCAGCAAGAAGACTCTTCACACAACTGCCAGAACAGGAACGAAGCTCATATTCCCTTATTCTGAGTTTAAAGTTGTGGTTAATTCTTATACATACTCAGAAAATCTATTGAGATTTTTGTTTGAATAATCACAAGAACCCGGGCACATTTACGAATGCAATAACCATGCCATAAGAATCAGGGATTTAGGTATTCCAGGGACGCTGTTTCAGGAGCACATTAGCGGTCGTTAGACTGGCTGAGTCTTCTCATTATCTTGAGCAAGGAAAATAAGCAACGTTTGCTATTTTAGTGAATCTTTTTGGTTCCTTTACAAAAAGATTCACGTCAGTTTCACAGGCTCACAAATGGCGATCGCCAGAACAATTAATAGAGCACGTACATTGATCCGCTGTGCTGTGAGTTGAAAAGAGAATGTTATAGGGTGCCCAATCTCTATGCCCTTTCAAGAGAGTTTTTAGCTACTGGTTCATAAGTTTCTACATAGCAGTAGAAGATAGCAGTAGAAGCAATCAAAGATTCCCTATTTGTCGAAAACCTATGGCTCAAACCAAGGCAGAGAGAAAGCTCTGCTTCGGCTTTGCTATGGGCAATGGTCAAGATCAGCGTCCTCGGACGTTAACTAATCAGCGTCCTCGGACGTTAACTAATACGAGTTGCTAGCTGACAATTTCCAATTTTGAATGGAGTTCCTTTCATGGTTGACATTAGCTTTAATGCAGCAGGGCAGTTTGGAGGAGTTGCGGGAGATGGCATCGCCGATCTTGCTAACCCGACTTCTTTGCAGTTTGGACCAGATGGAAGACTATATGTTTCTGAACAAAGCGGTCGAATTAGTGCTTTTACGATCGAATTAGTCAATGGTCAGTATGTAGCGACTGCCCACGAAGTTCTGACTCTGGCAAATGGTGGAGGCGTAGTGCAATCCATCATGAACCACAATGATGATGGCTCATTGCAACCATTTATCGGCAATCGCCAGGTTACTGGAATTCTTGTCGCCGGCACAGCCGCAAATCCAGTTCTGTATATCTCTTCCAGCGATCCCCGTATTTCTACTAACAACGACTCCAATCTTGATACCAACTCTGGGGTTCTTACAAAAGTCACCTGGACTGGCTCAGCCTGGGTAGCCGTCGATCTGATCCGAGGACTCCCTCGCTCAGAAGAAAACCACTCCAACAACGGCATGACCCTCAGCCCCGACGGGACAAAGCTGTACTTGGCTGTTGGAGGAAACACCAACAATGGTGCACCATCCAGCTACTTCACCTACACAGGTGAATATGCTCTATCCGGTACAGTGCTAGAGATCGATCTGGTTGCCATCAACAGTCTGCCAATTAAAACCGATCCAATTGGCACCCAGATTGCTGGCCAAGCCCTACCCCGGCAATATGTTTACGACCTGCCCACCCTCGACGACCCCAACACGCCTAACATCACAGACGGCGTCGGTGAAGATGCCAACGGCATGGATGAGGCCGGCCCTTGGGGTGGTCGAGACGGCTTAAACATGGCGATTCTGCCAGCCGACGCCCCCCTCAGAATCTATGCTGACGGCTTCCGCAACCCCTATGACTTAGTCTGGTCTCAGTCAGGCAATCTCTATACTGTTGACAATGGCTCCAACGGTGGACTCGGCGGCTATCCAATTATTGTCAATGGCGAGGCAACTAACCTACCCAACAACGGTGGATCTGGCAACCCCGAACCCCTATTTCTGATTCAAGAAGGCGGCTACTACGGACACCCAGCACCTGCCCGCTCCAACCAAAACCTATCTTGGACGGTCTATAACAACAGTGGCACAGCCGATACTTCCTTATCGGTTAACTTCGTTCCTGACTTATCGGCCCTCGTCCCAGCAGGAGTGGATATTCAGCCTGGCTTCTTGATTGACCCCAGCAAATTTACAGGAGATCCAGCCCGTCTTCTAGAAAGTGGAATTGGAGTTCCTTACACAAGCTCCAATAGCCCTTCGCTAGTAAACATTGGCTCATCCAGTAATGGTCTTGTTGAATATATAGGTAATGCTTTCGGTGGTGCACTTCAAGGGGCCTTAGTCGTCGCCCAGTTCAACAACACCATTACCCTGTTGAATATCAACGACGCGGGCACAGCACTTGATCCATTAATTGGTCCCGGAAATGACGGCATTTTGGGTACCGCCGACGATCAGGTCGTAGATGCCGACGGAGTTTATACCCTTGTGGGCGGTCTATCCACCCCTCTGGATGTAACCATTGGTCCCAATGGCACCATCTGGGTTGCGGAAATTGGGGGGAATGCGATTAAGGTTTTTGCCCCAGGTGACAATATTGCTAGCGAAGACGCAGATGGCGACGGCATTCTCAATGTTGATGATCCCTTCACCCGTGATGCCAGCAACGGCACATCCGTAACTTTGTTCCCCGGTCAAACCATCGTTTGGGATTTAGACCCCGACCAAGACGGAAATCTGCTGGGTCCCAGTGGCTATGGCGGTGGACTCACGGGTGTCATGATTGATGGCACCACTGACTTTGAAGCCTTCTTTCTAGAAGAGTCCACCTTACCCCAGCAAATTATCAAGCTGGACAATGTCAAGTTCACTACAGCAGCGGGTGGTGGGACAACGGTCATTGAAAACGTCTCGAACGGAGATGCCACGGGTACGACCAATACGGGCGAGTACCTATTCCATACGGGATTTAAACTTGCTCCCACCGTTGAAACCTTCACGATTAAATGGTCAGTTGTTAACCCTTTATTGACCAGCCCCAATCAACAAATTGGTGGGTATATCGGCACAGGAGACCAAAGCAACTACCTTAAAATTGTGGCTACGGCCAACCCTGCTGGCGAAATTCAGATCGTGCTTGAAGACAATGATGTTGTGCTCCAGAATGTCTTTCTGCAGGCCAATAACCTGTTCAGCGTACCGGTAGATCAACAAATCTTCTTTGAATTCGAGATCAACCCTGCTGCTGGTACCGCAACCCCCACCATTACTTACGAAATCGGCGGTGGCAATACCAACACAGTTACCGGCGCTGCAATTAACTTAAATGGCACCAAGGTTCTGGATACTATCCTTGGCAACAATTCAGTCCAGGGACAAACGACTGGTCTTGCTGTCGGTCTTTATTCTTCCAACGTGGGTGCAACACTCGCTCCCGATGGCTCTTTTCAGGCAATTTTTACCGACATCGAAGTCACTGCGGCAGGCAATACTTCCTCAACGGTGCTTTATCGGGTAAACGCAGGTGGCCCCGAAATTGCTGCGATTGATGGTGGCCCCAATTGGCTGGCAGACTTGAGTACTGCTAACAGTGCCTTCCTTGCCAACGCAGGGAGTAACAGCATTAACGGCTTCAACGTGGTGCCCGGTTCTACGGTTGCTCCCAGCACACCTGCGGCCATTTTCCAGACTGAGCGTTTCGACTTTGGTGCGGATGCAGGTAACCCCGCAGAAATGGCCTGGGCCTTTACAGTTCCCACAGCTGGTTTATACGAAGTCCGTCTGTTTTTAGGGAATGGCTTTGGTGGCACTGCGTTACCAGGGCAGCGGGTGTTTGATGTTGCCATTGAGGGCAGCGTTCTCAGCAACCTCGACGATATTGACCTGTCTGCGACTTTTGGTCAACTAACTGGCGGCATGATTAGCAACACGGTGGAGGTGACCGATGGTGTGCTTAACATCGAGTTCCTGCATGGCGTTGAAAACCCCCTAATCAACGGCATTGAGATTATCCAACTCGGCGGGGGTGGCAATCCGAATCCGGCGATTTCTATCGTGGGTGGCCCCTATATAGTCAGCGAGGCTGCTAACCAGCTACAGGTTTCTATCCTGGCGAATCAAACTATTCCCAGTAATGAAACGGTAAACGTCACCTTCCAAATTGTTCCGGGTACGGCAACTGCCCAAGCAGACTATGTCTATAACTCTCCAACCGCAACCTTTAATGCGGCAACCGGAGTTTACACTGACACAGTGACCATCGCGGGTAGTTCTTCTGATGTCACCTTCTTCGTTAATATCCTTCAGGATACGCTTGTAGAAGGGAACGAAGCCTTCACCGTTAACTTGTTGAGTGTCAGCCCTAATGCACAACTGGGGGCGACGACTTCTACTACTGTCACGATTACTGATGACGACACTCCCAGCGGCGGTAGCGTCGTAGTCGCAATCAATGCAGGTGGGCCGGCTCTGGTTCAAGATGGGATCAACTTTGCCGCAGATACGTTTTTCTTGAATGGCGATCCGTATGAAGATGGTGGCTTTGATCCCAATCAGCCTGTCTTTGACGGCACCATTTATGAAACTGAGCGCTTTGGCGGCGCTTCTGGCGGCGCTCCTTTGAGCTACTCGATTCCAATGGCAGCGGGCAATTACACCGTTGAGCTGTACTTTGCCGAAATCTTCCAGACTGCTCCAGGCTCACGCATCTTTGATGTCTTTGTTGAAGGACAGTTGGTCTTTGATAACTTGGACATTCTGACTCAGACTGGGGGAGATATCAATCAACCCTTTGTTTTCACGGTACCAGGGGTTGTCTCGCCCAATACTTTTGGAGCGCTGGATGCCATTGACATTAGCTTCCAAGCCTCTGCTGATAATGCCAAAGTTAGCGGTATCGTGATTCGTGCGGTAGACATTACTCAGCCTAATGAGGTGGCGATCGCCCAGACGGCGGATGGGGCTGAACCAAATGTGCCGGGTCAGTTCACAGTTAGCCTGAGTCAGGCTGCTGCAACCAATACGGTAGTGGCTTACAGCGTGGGCGGCACAGCAACGGCAGGCAGCGACTATACTGCGCTCAGCGGCACCGTTACGATTCCAGCCGGGAGCCTATCCGCCACTATCAATGTCCCTGTGCTCGATGACACAGTCGTTGAAGGCAATGAGACTGTTATTGTTACACTCAATGCCATCACTGCTGGGGATGCCAACGTTGTCTTGGGGACTACTAACGAAGCAGTGGTCACCATTATTGACAATGACACTCAACCGAGCGGCGGCCAGGCTCTCCTGAGCATTAATGTCGATAGCAACAATGTTCAGGTTTCCAACTTTGGCAATAACTCCTTCCTGATTACTAATACCGGAACTAAGAATATTGCCAGCGTGGTGATCGATGTCACCAATGCTCTTTATCCCGATACTGTTTTTGACCCATTTGGGCCGGCGGGCGATAGCGCCTTCAAGCCTCTGACGATTAACATCAACGGCAACACGGGCGTGGTCGCGCCCAGTGCCGCGTCTTACATTGGTGCCGGCGGTGCGGCGGGCTATGAGGCAATTCAGCTTACCTTCAATAACTCGGTGAATGGTGGATTTAACCCTGGTGAAACGCTAGGCTTCTCCATTGACATGGACCCGAATTCAATCGCGGGGACTAATCCAGCTTCGTTGACGGCTGGAACTAATCCCACCTGGGATGTGGGCGGTGTTTCGGGTGCAGAACTGATTGGCTCTACCTTCACGGTCACCTTTACTGACGGCACAACCGCCATTGGGCAACTGCAAGGTGCGGGTAATCAAGGTGGTTCTCAGGGCTTAGCGTCCCAAGATTCTCCCAATCTTGGCGTCTCGCTAACGGTGAATGGGCTGAGCGGGGGCGGTGTGGGCACGTACAATGCCGGTGGCCCCAGCGTGATTGTGAATGGCCCTGCTGGACAAACCGCCCGAGTCGTGTTGACGAAAGGCTTTATCCAACCAGTAACCCCCTATGCTCAGTTCCTGGCAGACCAGTTAGCTGCTTTAGCGGCAACAGACTTCCCTGCGAATAATGCTGTGGAGTTCCAAACAGTTGATGTAGTTCTGACGGGGGCAAACCAAAATATTTCTAGCCTGTTTAACTTCTCTGGTGTCGCAGCCTTTAATTTCCCAGGTGAGGATCAGCTTCCACTTGGCTTTGTCGCCAGTATCGTTGACCCAGCCAACGATAATCTCCCCTTGGGCCCAGTGACTCAGCCAATCTATCTGAAATTTGACCCAGGTAATGTAGTTTCGATCGCATCTACCCAAAACGCCGCAGAACCCAGCACCAATGGTCTGTTCACCGTTAGCCTGGCACAGGCAGTGGCAACGAACACGGTTCTCAGCTACACGGTTGCAGGAACCGCTACACCGGGGGCTGACTATACAGCGTTAACAGGGACGGTGACGATTCCGGCGGGTCAACTGTCTGCCACGATTCCGGTGACGGTGCTAGATGACACCCTGATCGAGGGGAGCGAGTCCGTTATTGTGACGCTGAATGCGATTACGTCTGGGGGTGCAGGTCTGACGATTAGCAATGCCAATACTGCCACGGTCAACATTGCGGACAACGACCTGCCCGTGAGCACGCTGACGGTGCAAGCCGAGAGCATTGCCAACGTCACGGGCTATCGCCTGGAGTCCAATGCGGTGGCATCAGGCGGTTCAATGCTGACGCTGCTG
>RFIF01000015.1 GCA_003695655.1 Cyanobacteria bacterium J069 | reverse complement strand
CTCTAATGAAGTGCGCTTTTTAGAAGATATATGCGGAGGTTAGGCGATCGCCGCCATCTTCACATCGCTATTGGCCAGGAGTTCCTGGAACTCCTCGGAATCCACCGTCTCCCGTTCGACCAGCATTTGGGCAAGCTGATCCAGCACCAGGCGGTTTTCCACCAGCACCGACTTGGCGCGGCGATAGGCCTGATCCACCAAGTTCCGAACTTCGTCGTCTACCGCTGCTGCCGTTTCTTCCGAAAAGTCGCGTTCAGCCATGATGTCGCGACCCAGGAACATGCCGCCCTGAGAGCGGCCGAGGGCAACCGGGCCCAGGCGATCGCTCATCCCAAAGCGAGTCACCATCTGACGGGCCACGCGGGCGACCTGCTGGAGGTCATTAGATGCGCCCGTGGTTACCTCCTCTTCACCAAAGATAATCTCCTCAGCAACCCGTCCGCCCAGCGCCACCGCCATCTGGTTTTGCAGGTAAGAGCGAGAATACAGTCCCGAATCCATTCGGTCTTCGCTGGGGGTAAACCAGGTCAGACCGCCTGCACGGCCGCGAGGAATGATGCTGATCTTCTGGACTGGGTCATAATCGGGCATCAGCGCACCGACCAGGGCATGACCCGCTTCATGGTAAGCGACCAGCGACTTGCGCTTTTCGCTCATGACGCGGTCTTTCTTTTCGGGGCCCGCCAGCACGCGGTCGATGGCGTCGTTTACCTCATCCATCGACACTTCCGTCAGGTTGCGACGGGCAGCCAGGATCGCCGCTTCGTTCAGCAGATTCGCCAGGTCGGCACCTGTGAAACCAGGCGTCCGACGAGCAATTTTCTCCAAATCCACGTCCTTCGACAGGGTTTTGCCACGAGCATGGACATTGAGGATTTCCAGGCGACCCGCATAGTCGGGACGATCCACCACGACTTGGCGGTCAAACCGACCGGGACGTAGCAACGCGGCATCCAATACATCGGGGCGATTTGTTGCCGCGATGATGATGATACCTGTGTTGCCTTCAAAGCCGTCCATCTCGGTAAGCAACTGGTTGAGGGTTTGCTCCCGCTCATCATTGCCGCCGCCCAGACCTGCGCCCCGCTGACGACCAACCGCATCAATTTCATCGATAAACACAATGCAAGGCGCATTGGACTTGGCCTGCTCGAACAGGTCGCGGACGCGAGATGCACCCACACCCACAAACATTTCCACAAACTCAGAACCCGAGATTGAGAAAAAGGGTACGCCTGCTTCGCCAGCGACAGCCCGCGCCAGCAGTGTCTTGCCCGTTCCGGGCGGCCCAACAAGCAGCACACCTTTGGGAATCTTTGCACCCACAGCGGTGAAGCGGTCGGCGTTCTTCAAAAAGTCTACGACTTCGGCTAGCTCTAGCTTGGCCTGCTCGATGCCCGCCACATCGCCAAAAGTAACCTGGGTTTGCGGCTCCATCTGCACGCGAGCGCGAGACTTGCCAAAGTTCATAGCCTGACTGCCGGGGCCATTTTGGGCGCGGCGCAGCACGAAGAACAACACCGCCAGCAGCAGGAAGGGGATCAGCAACGTGCTGAACACCCGTGCTAGTACGCCATCATCAGACGGCGGCGTGACCACGATATCCACTTTGTTATCGGTCAGGATATCGAGCAGCGCTGGGTCGTTGGGCAAGTTGACGATCGCCTTTTCACCGTCTTCCTGCGTGACGCGAGCGCGAGCGCGGTCGGCACTCAGCTCGACTCGCTTCACGTTTTGTTGCTGCACTTCCTGAATAAACTGGCTGTAGCGCCAGGTTTCAATATCTTGAGGCTGCCTGTCCAGCAGGGCCGTCGCCAAAAAGATGACTACGACAACCAGGAGGGCATACAGTCCTGCATTTCTCCACCGCTTGTTCACTGAGGCTCTTCCTCCGAATGAGTTGGGTAGCGGGCTTGCGGGCCGCGCAACGGAACGTTGTTAATAGGCACCCCGACTGTTCAATCGGGAAATGCCCAGGGAATCAATCTATCGAAATTATGCTGGCTAAGCTGGGCGATCGCCCACCCTACTGATCCTAGGTTGCCCGAGCAAGATCAGGTGGAAGGAACGAGAGCAGTGAAACCTGAAGCCAGCCAGCGGTTTTGTCGATGTATTTATTCAAATCGCGATACTTTGTTAACTAATATTAACGCAATTTCATAAATGAGCGCGAGGTGAATAGCTCATCTTGCTTGGATACTGAACTGAATCTACTGAATCTATGGATGGAAGGCGATCGCATCCTCTTTACGCTCCCTCACATTTCCCACCACACTCCATCCCTCGGATTATAGACCGCTGCCTAATCGGTGGGGGGAGCCTTCACCTGGAAGGTGCCATCGGGCTGGGGCACCACATCCCCACCAATGGCTTTGATGCGGCTGGCGGCGGTGTTGCGGGTTTTGTCATCGGGGGCAGTGTTGAGCACCATCAGCCAGGCAGAAAACTGCGCGAAGTTGCTGTTGGGGTTGGTCGCCAGGAATGCGGCGGTTTGGCGTGAGAGGCTAGCAACACCCTGCCCTTCAGGCTGCCCCGATGCCTCGGCCCAGTCGGCAGCGGTTTCAAAAGATCTTTGGGCGGCTTGGGCATCGCCCAAGAACAGCAGCTCGTCGATTGCCTTGGTGCGCCAGACATAGTGAGAGCCAGGGGGCAGCGTGGGCGTCAAGTGCGCCAGTCCAGCGGTGGTGAGTGCCAATGATCGTTCGGGGTTACCTGCAT
>RFIF01000181.1 GCA_003695655.1 Cyanobacteria bacterium J069 | reverse complement strand
TTTATCAACGGCTGCTGAGTCTGGGCGAAACGCTGCTGACGCAGATGGAATCCTATTACGACAAATATTACGGGCGATCGCTCGTCACGTCCGACCTGCCCGCCGATGCCGACCCCAATGCCCGCCTGGCTGCCCGCCTCAAGTCGCTGCTCGACACAGCGCTCAAGGTGGCAGAAGAGTTTTTTGCGATCGCCCCCAAAGGCAGCCTCACCGACCGCTGCCGCCGCCTGGAGCAAGCCGGGTGGGAGCGCATCTTCCGCGAAGACCTGAACCTGGAGGCGCTGTCGCCCGCCGAGCGCGGCCTGGCCGACCGCATCGCCGAAGAAGCCGACCTGCGGATCTGGCACATGCGCCTGGTGGAAAATTTCGTCAGCGTCACGGGTCGCTATGTGATTGAGAAACCCACCGCCGAACGCTTTGCCGAAACGCTGCTGCTGTTGCGAAACATGGTGAATCGGCTGAAAGGCGAAGCGCCCACACCGCCGCTGCGCCTCGGCCCCCGCCGCGTCGTGATGACCGTCGGCACGCCGCTGTCGGTGAGCGATCGCGCTGAGCAATATCGCGCCAACCGCCGCGAGGCCGTCTCGCAGCTAACACAAGACTTACAGGCGGCGATGGAAGGCTTGATTCGGTGAGTGAGCTATTTAAGTGAGCTATTTAATTGTCTATGGAGGCGTAGTCGAGAAGCTGTCTGTCGGTTGCAAGATTTCCGTCCACAGGTTTTGGGGCTGAAGCGTAGTTGAAAGATGAGTAGGGCAACGTTGAAACAACGGTGAAGTCTTAAACGGCAGAGGCAGTTTAAAATTAGACCAGTTGCTAACTAAGGAAGTAATAGCTGATGAGAAAAGCAGCGCTTTATGATGAAGACTTTCTAGAATGGACGCAACAACAAGCTGAGTATTTACGAAAAGGATACTGGGCAAAGCTAGACGTTGAAAATTTGGTAGAGGAATTAGAAGCCTTGGGCCGCAGTGAACAAAGAGAACTTGGCAGCTACTTGCAGGTTCTTCTGATGCACCTATTGAAGTGTCAATATCAGCCTGAGCGCAGAACTAAAAGCTGGGAGGATACTCTTTCCAACTGCCGAGACAAGATTCAAGATTGCTTGGAAGATACTCCCAGTTTGCGACGTTTTCTTGAAGATCCAGAGTGGCTGGAGAAATATTACCGACGGGCTTGTCGAGAGACAGTTAAAAAGACGAAAAAGCCAGCAGAAACATTTCCAGCCAAGTTCCCCTATACGCTTGAACAGATACTTGATCCGAATTTTTTAGCTTGAGTGAATGAGAGTTTAAATATTTTGAATCTGTAGTCGCAGCGGTGGTTTTGCTATTACAAAAACATTGCAATGCGTCACTACGATTGCAGCAGGTTGGTGCGAGCAGGAAAGGTGCAAACCCCTGATAGGACTTACGCAGTTGGATGATTTTTCGCGGGCTGCGCCCGCGAAAAATCATCCAGAATCTATAAAACTCGTTTCAACTGCGTAAGCCCTGCCCTGAGCTGATGAAACAACCGGGATTTGCACCTGCGGACTGGGCCAACTTAAACTCTGCGTTGAGCTAGGGCTGGCAAGATTGCCGCGTTTCCTCTTGCTGCTTCAGCCGAATTGTGGCTTCGCCCGTTGCAGGCAGCCCCACAACCTGTTTTTGAAACTCTGCAACGGCAGCCGCAGTTTCCTCGTCATAGCGATTCCCAGAGCGATCGCCCTGATTAATTGGATAGTCCACCCGCAGATGTCCTCTTCCGATGAGCTGTTGCTGAATCTGCCTCACTCGGAAGCTGCGATCGCCCAGCTTCAGCGTAATGGAGTCTTGGGGGCTGGAGGCTGTCGGAGCGGGTGACGGGATAACTAGCCCACCGGAAGCCCGTAAAGCTGCTGTCGGCGAAGGGGCAGGGTCTGTAGTCGGGTTGAAAATCTGTGCTGGTCCACAGCCCGAACCCAGAGCAGCCATCAGACCAAACAGGGTTACGAGAGCTGCTTTTGAGCGGAACTGCCGAGCCATTGCGGGTGCAGAACTCCAAAGCTTAAACGCGGGAAAAACAGGTGTCATGAGAGCGCGATCGCCCTTCACACACCAGCAGGACGGGACTTGAGCAATCAACGCGGAACGGGCTTGAGCGGAACCAAGCGAACCAAACGTTGTGGGTTTCATGGGAGGGGGTAGAAATATGGCTTTTAAGTATCATATTCTGATATCCATCTTGTCAATATCGTAAACTGATATCAAAAAACTGACAAGCCCCCACCAGAAAAATTTCCCATCCTAACCCAACCCCCAACCCCTTATTAAGCAGATGTTGCAGAAATCTTAAGAGAGATTGAGGAGAGCAGGCGATCGCCCAACTCAAGCCTTACGCTTAGTCCATCAGTTTAGAAGTTAGACTTGCGTTGCCTGTTGGGGTGAACGAGAGACACCTCATCTGGCGATCGCCATAGCCGCTGCAATGCAGGTTTGCCAACCATTTGAGGCTCAATGGGTTAACGGTCATGAATAACATCGAAAAGTATCGCGTCGCTTGCACGCTGTCGTTTGGAGATATCTACGGACAGATCGTGATCTG
The DNA here is from genome assembly GCA_003695655.1 of Cyanobacteria bacterium J069. Taxonomy (GTDB): domain Bacteria; phylum Cyanobacteriota; class Cyanobacteriia; order Elainellales; family Elainellaceae; genus Thermoleptolyngbya. The sequence continues at coordinate 2,175 of RFIF01000181.1, read as the reverse complement.
GCTGCTGGTCATCTTCCTCAGCTTGGCGAGTGCCCTGGCGCTGATGGGAACCAGTCGCCCGCTGTTTGCCCTGGTAACGGTGGGGCTGATCTTGGTGCTGTCGCTGCCGTTCTTGCTGTTTGCCTTTGTCACCACGCTGCTCAACCACATCGAGTTTTCATCGGTTGACCCAACAACGGAAGCAGCAAGCAAAAAAGTCACGGCTTCTGGTCAGCGTCCCGCCCAGAGCCTCGGCTAAAGGGTCTGGCAAGCCAGCCCTCTCTCTTAAAAAATTCAACTTTCTAAAGAAGTTCCTGGTCAAACGGCGAGGAACTTTTGTTTTGCGTCAGGATAGAGGCAAGAGAACACTGATAGGCGCTTCAGTCATGATTGATCACGATGTTGTGATTGTGGGCGGCGGGCTGGCTGGGTGCCGCGCCGCTGTCGAAATTGCCCGCATGAATCCATCCCTCAGCGTGGCGGTAATCGCCAAGACGCACCCAATTCGATCGCACTCAGTTGCAGCCCAAGGCGGCATGGCGGCCTCGCTTAAAAACGTAGACACCGCAGATTCCTGGGAAGCCCACGCCTTCGACACGGTGAAAGGTTCCGACTATCTCGCCGACCAAGACGCGGTGGAAATCCTCACCCGCGAAGCGCCCGACGTGGTGATCGACCTGGAACATATGGGCGTGCTGTTTTCGCGGCAGGCAGATGGGCGCATCGCCCAGCGAGCCTTTGGCGGCCATTCCCACAACCGCACCTGCTACGCCGCCGACAAAACCGGGCACGCCATTTTGCATGAATTGGTGAACAACCTGAGGCGCTATGGCGTTCACATTTACGACGAGTGGTACGTCATGCGCCTGATTTTGGAAGAGGGGCAGGCGAAAGGCTTGGTGATGTATCGCATTCGTGACGGGCATCTGGAAGTGGTGCGGGCGAAGGCGGTGATGTTTGCCACGGGCGGCTATGGGCGTGTGTATAACACCACGTCAAACGACTTTGCCTCGACGGGCGACGGGCTGGCGATGGCGGCGGCAGCGGGACTGCCGCTGGAGGACATGGAGTTTGTACAGTTTCACCCGACGGGCGTGTATGGCGTGGGCGTGCTGATTTCCGAAGCAGTGCGCGGCGAAGGGGCCTATCTGGTGAACTCGGACGGCGATCGCTTTATGCAGCACTATGCCCCCAGCCGCATGGAGCTGGCTCCGCGAGACATCACTTCGAGGGCGATCGTCAAAGAAATTCGGGCGGGCCGGGGCATCCACCGCGACGGCAGCGCGGGCGGCCCGTTCATCCATCTGGATGTGCGCCATTTGGGCCGCGAGAAAATTATGAGCCGCATTCCCTTTGCCTGGGAAGAGGCGCATCGGCTATTAGGCGTAGATGCGGTGCATGAGCCGATTCCCATCCGCCCGACGGTGCATTATTCAATGGGCGGCATTCCTACAAACACCGACGGGCAGGTGCGCAGCAGTCCCGATGGGCTTGTGGAAAGCTTCTTTGCCGCGGGGGAAACGGCCTGCGTGTCGGTGCATGGGGCAAACCGACTGGGCAGCAATTCGCTGCTGGAGTGCGTAGTATATGGGCGGCGGACGGGAGCGGCGATCGCCCGCTATGTACAAAACCGCAAGCTGCCGGAGGTCAACGAATCGCGCTATCTCACCGAAGCCCAGCAGCGCATTCAAGACCTGATCGACCAGCGTGGCGAACACCGGATTAACACCGTGCGAGAGGCGTTTCAAGACTGCATGACCGAACACTGCGGCGTATTTCGCACCGAAAGCGTCATGCAAGACGGGCTGCAAACGCTGCAAACCATCCGCCAGCGAGCCAGCAACATCTATCTCGACGACACAGGCAAACTGTGGAACACCGAGCTAATTGAGGCGCTGGAGCTGCAAAGCCTGCTCACCGTCGGCGAAGTCATCCTCACGGGCGCGCTAAACCGCCAGGAAAGTCGCGGCTCCCACTCCCGCGAAGACTTTACCGAGCGCGACGACGCCAACTTCCTGAAGCACACGATGGCCTACTACTCGCCCGCAGGCATCGAGCTGCGCTATCGCCCGGTGACGATTACTCAGTTTCAGCCGCAGGAGCGGAAGTATTAAAAGTGATGGCGTGTTGGGGTGATAGCGCGTTGGAGCAACGCTCTTAAAAATATTTCGATTACCCAAAATATTTCGATTACCC
>RFIF01000180.1 GCA_003695655.1 Cyanobacteria bacterium J069 | reverse complement strand
GGCTTCCACAATCGCAAGCGTTGTCATGGCTAAGCCGGAAAAAGCGACAATGCCAGCTTACGGGAAACGCCCTCCTCTGTCTAGAATGAAATAGCCCTGCAATTATTAGTGCCAATCGGTTAGAACGATTAGCACGAATCATCGAGCACGAAGCCATTTCACCTGTCACGCTGCTGTCAGATGCAGAAATGCAGCACTTTCAGTTAGAAAATGACTTGTGTCTGGCGATCGATCGACAGGAATTTGAGATTTTTTATCAGCCTATTGTTTGCATTACGTCTAATAAAATCAGAGGATTTGAGGCGCTAACGCGCTGGCATCATCCCCGTCAAGGATGAATACCGCCAAACCTGTTTATTCCTTTAGCCGAAAAGACGAAATTAATTAACCGACTTGGTCTCTGGAGCTTGGAACAGGCGTGTCATCAACTACACCTCTGGCAGCAACAGTTTCCCTGCGTTCCAGCGCTCTCTATGAGCGTCAACCTTTCGGCAATTCAGTTACTACAGCCAGATTTTGTCCAGCAAATTCAGACTATTCTTCGAGAGACTAAGATTGTTCCGGGTAGCCTTAATCTAGAAATTACAGAAACCTCCCTGATCCAAAATTATGAGGTGGCGATCGCCGCTCTTGCTGCACTAAAGTCGCTCAATGTTCAGCTCCATATTGATGACTTTGGCACAGGATACTCCTCTCTGGGGCGACTACAAGATCTGCCCGTTGATGCGATCAAGCTCGATCGGTGTTTCATCAGCGGTAAACAATGGCACATTAGTAAAGCAATTCTATTTTTAGCTTCAAAGCTGGGACTAGAGGCGATCGCAGAGGGAGTAGAGACACAGGAAGAAGTTGAGCTTCTAAAGTCTTTAGGCTATACACAGATGCAAGGATACTTCTTCTCTAAACCTGTTAATAGTAGTGCAGCGAGTGCATTAATTTCCAATGTCTTTGCCTCAGCAGTTATACCGTCAAAATGTCCAGAATCCTGTTGATTACCAGTCCATTTATCCCTCATGGACATTGCTATCTCTGGAAGCCAGAATTAATTGGGCTTCATCTCATCTCTGACCTCCTCATTGCGATCGCTTACTATTCAATTCCCTGTATCTTGATCTACTTTGTCCACAAACGGCAAGATGTTCCATTCCCCTGGATATTTCTACTGTTTAGCGCCTTTATCATTGCCTGTGGCACAACTCACCTCATGGAAGTTTGGACACTGTGGCATCCAGATTATTGGCTCTCAGGAAGCATCAAAGCCCTAACATCTGGTGTCTCCATGTTCACAGCAATCCGACTAGTCCCGCTTGTCCCACAGGTTTTAGCTCTGCCCAGTCCTCTTCAGCTAGAAGCCGCTAACCAAGGCCTTGAACAAGAAATTATTGAGCGATTACAGATCGAAGAAAGGCTACGTCAACAGTCTGAGCGAGAACACCTTTTAGGAAGCATCACTCAACATATTCGTCAATCTCTTGACCTCTATGAGACATTAAACACAACCGTAGATGAAGTACGGCAGTTTCTTCAAGTAGATCGAGTCGTCGTCTATCGCTTCAATCTAGACTGGAATGGTAGTATTATTGCCGAATCTGCAAGCTCCAGAGATTTTTCAATTGCTGGACAAACGATTCATGACCCATGTTTTGAATCGCTTTGGCAAGAACCTTATCAGCAAGGGCGCATCAGTGCTATTGAAGACATCCATATCGAAAATATCCAGGACTGTCATCGAGAACTATTAGAGAGTTTGCAGGTGCGAGCCAATCTCGTCTTGCCAATTCTATATAGAGAAACATTATGGGGACTCCTGGTCGCCCATCACTGCTCTGGCCCGCGACACTGGGAAACCTGGGAAATTGATTTGCTCCAGCAGTTAATGACTCCGCCGAATATTGCCATTCAGCAAGCCCAGTTGCATCAGCAAATTCAATTGCTTAATCTGAGATTAGAGCAGCAGGTTCGACAGCGCACCAACGAGCTTCAGCGGGCGCTAGAGTTTGAATCGCTTCTTAAACGAATTACAGACAAGGTGCGCGATAGCCTGGATGAAGATCAAATCTTGCAGACGGCTGTTGAGGAGTTGGCGTTAGGATTAAGTGTCGATTGTTGTGATGTCAGACTCTACAACGCTGACCGCACAGCCTGCACAATTCGCAATGAATACACCACGACATTGCCAAACTATCGAGGTTATGAATTTCAGATTTCAGAATCTCCTTCTCCTGGTATACACGAACAGCTACTTCAAGGAGTGACCAGCCAGTTTTGCTCGACGGCAGATGATTTGGTTCAAGCGGGTAGAGCCGAACTTTCAAGCATGGCTTGTCCTCTGATGGATAACGAAGGGGTGTTGGGGAGCCTCTGGCTATTTCGAGCGACACAGGAAGATTTTAACGAGCTGGAAGTGCGCCTAGCTCAACAGGTGGCAAATCAGTGTGCGATCGCCGTTCGGCAGGCTCGTCTATACCAAACAGCCCAACAGCAGGTCGTAGAACTAGAGCGACTCAATCGCCTTAAAGATGACTTTCTCAGCACCGTCTCTCATGAATTGAGAACGCCCATGTCTAGTATTAAACTAGCCATTCAGATGCTGGAAATTCAACTCAGATCATTGAATGTCATCGACACAGCTTCAAGCTCGATCGGGCGTTATTTTCAAATTCTTCAAAACGAATCTCAGCGAGAAATTAACCTCATTGATGATCTGTTGGATTTGGCTCGGTTGGATGCGGATGTAGAGCCATTGGCATTAACGTCAATTGACTTAAGGGAGTGGATTCCGCATGTTGCGGAGCCTTTTGAAATGAAAACGCAGAGCCAGCAACAACAGCTAATACTGGAAATGCCGGAAAACCTGCCATCACTCACCACAGATTTGGCTTATCTCGCTCGAATTCTCACTGAACTCCTTAACAACGCTTGCAAATATACACCCGCTGGGGGCCGCATCACACTGTCTGCTTTTGTGGATGATCGCTACTTAAAATTGACTCTGAGTAACACAGGCGTTGAAATTCCTCAAAACGAGCTTGATCGAATATTTGACAAGTTTTATCGAGTGCCAAGTCTAGATCCGTGGAGGCATGGCGGGACGGGGCTAGGCCTGGCGCTTGTGAAGAAGCTGGTTGAACGACTTGGAGGCAGCATTCGGGCTGAAAGCTCGGAAAATCAAGTCATATTTACAGTCGAATTGCCGCTGGGCTGGTTGAACTTTAGCTCAGTGTTGTTAGTGTAAGAGCAACATCGCTAATGTGCTTTGCCAGTAGGGTTGTTCCAGAATACGGTTTTTCAGATTTCTGCAATCGGGACATCAGCTTTGAGCGATCGCCCTTGCGCAAAACCGTCAGCGATCTTTCCGAACTCTTCATGGGCAGGGAGAATTTTCTCCGGTAGCCTAAGCATAGGAAATCACCGGAACTTGCCGGAAATGCCCCCAAAGCTGACTGAATCAATGCGCTACCGACGCTCATCCATGAACGAGGAGATTGTCCCCATGACCCGCCGTTCGCACTCTTCCCCTTGTGTCCTGTGGCCGGCGATCGCTGCCGGGCTGCTTTTGGGAATGCCCTCATCCGCTGCGGCAGCCCCCACGCCGTCTACGCTAGCCAAGCCTACCAGCGCACCCGCTGCAACTGCGCTCAAGTCTTACACGCCGCCGCCACCCAATCGAGGGTATCAGCCGCCAGCACCAGGAGGCGGTGTCCGCACCTTTGTCAGCGTTGAGGAGCAGAGTAGTTGCAGTAGTCGCGCCAACCTGCCGCTGCTGGCTCTCGCGCCCCAGTTTCATCAGGGACAGACCCACACCACCCGCCCAACGCTGGCCTGGTTTGTGCCGGGAGACGTAGCTGGAAAAGTGGTTGTGCAGGTCTTTCAGGGGAGTATGCCCGATCTGGAGCAAGAGACACAGCCGCCGCTGTTTGATCAGGATCTAGACAGCCAGGCGGGCATCATGACCTGGACTGTGCCCCGGCCGCTAGAAGTAGGACAAACCTATGCCTGGCGGGTGATTTTAGTATGCGACGAAAATCGCCCTTCGCTGAATCTGCGCGATGTTGCTGAGTTTGTGGTGGTGGACTCGTCTGCCGCCCGCACGGCTGACCCCGCTAGCGATGCGCGTCAGATGGCAGCCAGCGGCTTTTGGTATGATGCGCTAGCGATCACTCTGGAGCAGACGACCTCACCCCAACTGCGATCGCTCCGCATCAGCCTCCTACAAACCCTGGCAGACCTGGAATCTGGCACGGACAGCATACCGGCTGCCATGCGGGCCCAAGCGCTCCGCAGGATTCTTGAAACAGGTTTAGAGTAGGCTTTACAGCCAGTTTCCCACCAAAATGAACGGGGCCCAGTAGGCAGGACGAGCAAACTTGCCGCCCGACTCAATCAGCGTTGCCTGGGCCTTTTGGAGTGCCTTGGCCTTGCTGAGGGCGGGGTCTTTCAAGTCTGCATAAAATCGCTGCACCAGGTTAGACGTAGCAGCATCGTTGACAAACCAGAGAGATGCCAAGACACTGCGGACGCCAGCCTGGGCCGCGACCCCCGCCAGTCCTAGCGCTGCCCGATCATCGCCGACCGCCGTGGTGCACGCAGTGAGCGAGAGTAGTTGCACCGGGCGATCGGGATCAACGCCGCGCAAGAGCCGATCGAGCTGGTTCAACGTCAGCTTGTTTTCGGGGGGGTCAGCAGTGACCAAGAAAGTATCTTCGGCCTCGGTGCCAAAGATACCGTGGGTGGCGATATGCAAAATCGGAAATTCGTTGGAAAACAGGGTTTTGGTCAGGTTCTCCAGCCGAAAGTCCTCCCCGGTTAAGGTTTGGCTGAGCGGTAGCTCGGCAGTAATCGCCGCCAGTTCCGCGCTGACGTAGAACAAAGGAGCAAAGCTGCCGGCCTCGCTGCTAGAAGGGCTGGCATCCGTTAGCCCAGCGGCCAGGGCGCGCAGGTTGCGGCGGTTGAGCGGGACGGGGCTGGTGAGTTGCAGGCTGGGGGTGTAGGCGATCGCATAGCGCTGAATCAAGAACTGCGTGCCATCGTAGAGCGCGGCCATCGGCACACTCCGCAAAATGTCGTCCTGCACGAAGGCCAGCGTTTCCACCTGCTGCTGCTGGAGCAGTGTCTCGAACGGGCGAATGATTTGGTTATAAAGTGCTTGGGCAGGCTGCGGGTCATAGGCGCGAAAGTCTACTTCTAATCCGCGCCGATAGCGATTGATTTCATCGCGCAGGGCCGGGCGATCGACCCTGATCCACTCATACTGGCGATCGCCATTGGGCAGCGTCAGCAGCACGGCCGTCTGATCATCCAGCACCACCGTACTGATGACAGCGGTGCGATCGCCTTCCGTCAGCAGCGTTTGCGCCACGCCCAGATCGACGTTGCGGGCCGTCAGCACGCAGTCATCGCCAAAGTAGTTTTGCAGCTCCGCCAGCTTTAGAGAATCCAGCGTCCCCAGGGCGCGGCTGAGGTCATCGGGCTGCTCTTTGCGGGCGGGCGGCAACAGCTCCGAGGGCTTGCCCTGCTTGAGGCGGAGGCTAACCAACTCGCGATAGACCGGGTCGATCGTATCGCGAAAGTCAAACTGAATGTCGCGGCTGGCGATCAGGATATCGTCACGGATAATTTCGAGCGTGGCGATCGCCTGCTCATAGGCCAAAATAGCTTCCGTGGTTTGATCTTGCGCCTGCAAAATACGTCCCGTTTGCCATTCCCAGAGATAGCGACTGTCATACTCTTGTTCAGCAGCGACCCGTGCATCTTGCGTGATTTCTAGCGCTTTAGGATATTCCAGATTGCATTCATACCAGCGTCCCAGTTCGCCCAGTGCAAAGGAGAGTGAGCGGCGATCGCCAATTTGCTGAGACGCACTCACGGCGCTGTTCAAAACGGGTTCTGCCTGGGCTGCTGCGGCTCCGAGCAAACATTGACTGCGGGCAACGGGCTGCTGTGGCGTGGCGGGCGTCAGCAGGCGCACCCAGTCAAGCGTCGCCAGCACGGTCTCTTGAGTGGGTGGAAGCTGGTCGATCAAGGCTTTGGCAGCTTGACGACTGGATTGGGCCGCAGCGAGGTTATCCGTGCGATCGTAGGCGGGAATCGCGTCTAGCAGCACCCGCAGCCGTTCGCCGGGCTGGGTTGCCAGCATCAGGCTTTGCTCAAAATCCTTTAGCCCTGCCTGATCGAGCGATCGCCCCTCATTTCGCAGTCGTGCGGCCCGCTGCACATCGCCCAGCGGTTCTGCCGAGTTGGCCTGGCGATAGCGCACCACAGCCTGCCGGGTTTTCAGCGTGCCCAGATTGCTATAGGTGGCGGCCAGCAGCGGGCGATCGCCCAGCATTTCTGCCAGCTTCAGGGCTTGGGCCAGGGCGGCCGCTGCCGGGTCATAGTTGCCCATTAGCCGCTGCGCCTGTCCCAGGCTGCCCCAGGCGGCCGCTTCACCCTGGGGGTCGGCGGTGGTTTGGGCGATCGCCAGGGCGCTTTCTGGCACACAGCCCCGGCCCGGCTGCGCCCCCGTTCCGTTTTCATGCGCCTCGCCGCAGAGCAGCGCCACAGCTTTGCGATATTGCCCCAGGCGGCTGTAGATTTGCGCCTGTTCCGTCAGCGATCGCCCCCACCGCAGGGCATAGTCGGGCTGCTGCGCCGCGAGCTGGCGATACAGCTCGCCTGCCTCTTGCCAGCGGGCTAGCGCCTGGGTTTGTTGCCCCAGGGCTTGTTGGGCCCGCGCCAGGTTTTCCAGCACTACCCCCTCATGGGCCGGATTGGGCTGCTGGCGATAGGTGGTTCGTACGGCTTCCCACAGGGCGATCGCCCCTAGATAATCGCCCTGGCGATAGCGCTCCACGCCCTGCTGTACCTGTGCGGACGGGCTGGTCATCTGTCCCCAGCCCGGCCGCAGCGGCAGGGCCACACCCAGCGCCACTATTAGCAGCCCCGCCACAAAGCAGAGCGATCGCCGCCGCCAGCGCCCGCCCAAACGCCCCCATACCCCAGGCTGGAACCTCCGCCCCCAGTGTGCCAATCGGCTCATTGCCAAAGCCCCAAAACGCTAGATAAATCCGTTTTCTTCAGACCATACCAGAATTTTTGGAGGGGCGGAGTTACGGGAAACAGCCTGACTCAGCAGGACGATGGGATAACCCGTCTAGGGGAGCGGTTTTGAGAAAGTTCATAAACTTCGTGAACTGGAGCCGGGCGCTGCTGCTCTTGCCGAGGCAGGCGTCCGGGGGTGGTAAATTACTGGCAACGGTACTGCAAGGTTCCAAGAAGGTAGGGTTGAGCGGATGAGAAAGCGAGTTGGAGAGCAGGCAAAACGCCGATGGAGACAGGGGGCGATCGCGCTCACGACAACGCTGGGTTCGCTATGCGGGTGGGCAGACGCAGCGCTGACCCAGAGCGCCATCACACCAGATGCCACCCTCGGCGGCGAAAGCTCCGTGGTGATTCCCAACCTGATCCTGAACGGACAGCCAAGTGAGGCGATTATTGGCGGGGCAACCCGCGATCGCAACCTGTTCCACAGCTTTCAACAGTTCAACGTCAGCGCCGGCCGCGGAGCCTATTTCGTCACCTTTGACCCGGCGATCGCCAACATCATTGCCCGCGTCACGGGCGGTTCGCGCTCCGACATCCTGGGCACGCTGGGCACTGGCAGCAATCAGCCCGTCAACCTGTTTTTCATCAACCCCAACGGCATTCTGTTTGGGCCACAGTCCAGCCTGGATGTGTCTGGCTCCTTTTTGGCGACGACAGCGAGTGCGATCGCCTTTCCCGATGGCTCTAGATTCAGCGCCGCCGACCCCGCCAGCAGCAGCCTGCTAACGGTCGATCCCTCGGCCCTGTTCTTCAACGCCGCCAGCGCCCAGGGCATCGTCAACCAGTCTGTGGTTACCGCTACACCTGCTGGCGTGCCCACGGTTGGGCTGTCTGTCAATCCGGGACGCAGCCTAATCCTCGCAGGGGGGAATGTGACACTCGATGGCGGGCGGCTATATGCCCCTGGTGGGCAGCTAGAGCTAATCGGCCTGACCCAGCCGGGTCAACTCAGTCTGACGTTTGACGGACTGAATCCGCGCTTGGCGGTGCCAGCCGATGCGCCCCTGGCCGATATTCGCCTGCAAAATGGAGCGATCGCCGACATTAGCGGGTTTGTGGGCGGCGGCAGTTTGAACATCTGGGGCGATCGCGTCACGTTAGAAAACCGCTCGTCCATCTTTTCCAACGTGCTGCCAGGACAAACCACCAACAGCGGCAGCATTAACATCCGCGCCGGGGAACTGACAGCCCAAAACGGCGGCAAAATCAACACCCAGGCCTTCGGCGCGGGCCGCGCAGGCGATGTAACGGTGATTGCCGATGTCGTGGAAATTGGGGAACCGACCACCGATGGCGTTGTCGAAAGCAGCCTGGGCAGCCAGGTGTTTCCGGGCGCAACGGGGCGATCGGGCAATGTGCGTGTGGAAACGGGGCGGCTGCGGCTGCGCGATGGCGGGTTCATCGGTTCCTCGACCTTTGGCCCTGGAGATGGCGGAAATTTGGCGATCGCCATCCGCGACTCTGCCGAAATCACCGGATTTAGACTCGCCCCCGGAAATCAGATCTTTGCCAGCAGCATTGTTTCTACCTTGGAGGCCACAGGAGGCAACGCCGGCAACATCCGCATTGACGCACCCCAGGCAGATCTGGTGTTGCGAGACGGTGGGCAAATTCAGACCAGCACCTTTAGCCCCAGGAATGCCGGCAACATAGTCATCACGGCCCGCTCGGTTGAGGTCGATGGACTCTCGGCCAACCAGGCGCTTCGCAGCGGCATCGGCAGCGAGTCTGTGGTGCGGGTGTTTGGGGCACCCCGCACAGGCAATGCTGGCAATATTCGCCTCTCAGCGCGAAGGCTCAGCCTGCGGGGTGGGGCGGTGATTTCTGCCAGCACCTTTGGCGACGGGCAAGGCGGCAGGCTGAATGTCGTCGTGCAAGATCTAACACAGTTAAATGGATCTCGCCTGGTCAATGGTCAACGCATTTCCAGCGGACTATTCACAGTGACTGGGGGGAGCGGCGCAGCCGGGACGCTCAGCCTGAGGACGAACCGACTGGTCATGGACAATCGAGCTAACATTTCTGCCAGCACTGTGGGCAGCGGCAATGCGGGGGCGATCTCTGTGCGAGCGATCGACTCGATAGACCTCAGTCGGGGCGCATCCATCCTCTCGGCGATCGCCCCCGGTAGCACTGGTGATGCTGGCAGAATCCAGGTACAAGCAGACTCGCTGAGTCTCCTGAACGGCGCTCAGATCAACGCCAGTGTGGCTCGTCGCTTTGGGAATGTGCCGGGGGGGGCGCGGCCGCGGCGGCAGCATAGATGTGGGGGCCAACATCATCGACATCGCCGGATTTAATCAGGACGGTTTTTCCAGCGGCATCCTGGCACTCAGCGAGCGGGGCGCGCGGGGCCGGGCAGGCAATATCACCGTCCGCGCCGACCAGATGCGCATTGCCGAGGGTGGTATTGTGATCGCCAGTATTTTTAACAACGGTCGGGGAGCGCAGGCGCGGGGCGGCGATATCGAAATCACGGCTGATATTTTAGACCTACTGACGGGCGGGCAGGTCGTGACCGAAACCCGCAGCGATCGCCCTGCTGGCTCAATTCAGCTCAATATTGCCGACCAGATCACCATTGCAGGGCGCGAACCCAACCGCTCGCAGCGTCGTGCGGCCGTACAGCAGTATTTGCAACAGCCCAATATCACCGATCGCCCCTCAGACGTGATTGTCAATGTCGGTCGGCGCAGCGGCGTGTTTGCCAGCACCAGAGGACGCTCCAACCGCGGCGCAGGGGGCGCGCTTGAGATCAGCACGACGAATCTTGACTTGCGAGATCGGGGACAAATCTCCGCCAGCAGCGCCGGCCTAGGCCCCGCTGGCAGCATCCGAGTCGAGACGCAAAATCGGCTGCAAATCCGAGATGGCGACATTACTACTCAGGCTCCGCGCTCCTCCGGTGGCGATATAGCGATTAATCTGGGCGATTCGCAGCACAGTTCTGCTGGCGATCGCGCTGCAACTAGCCTCACCATTCTGTCAGGCGACAGCGACATCACGACCAACAGCCTGGGCAACGGCGGCAACATTACCATCGGCGGCACCGGGGTCATCGCCCTGGATGACAGCGACATTATCAGCCGCTCGGAAGACGATCGCGGCGGAAATATTACGCTGCCGCCCTTTTTCAGCGAAACCAATCCACCGGGGAATGCCAATCATTTTGACGGCAATGAGCAGGTCGATCTGAACGCATCCGGACAAACCGCATCTGGCAACATCACCACACCCGACACCAGCAGCATTCAAAACAGCCTGACGCCGCTAACGGATGCCTCCGTGAATGAGGATCAGCTCTTGGCTAGTAGCTGTGTCGTGCGTAGCCGCCAACCGGGACGCTTCATCGTCACAGGGGCCGGCGGGCTACCCCAGCGCCCCGGTGATGCGTCTCTGTTCCCCTATCCCACCGGAGAAGTGCGATCGCTGCCTGAAACGGCTCCAGAGGCAGCGCCCCAGAGCCGTTCCTGGCGGCCCGGCGACCCAGTCATCGAGCCACAGGGCGTATATCAGTTAACCGATGGGCGACTGGTGCTCAGTCGAGAATGCAACTCTTAGGAAAACCTGTAGCGCAAACAGCCACACTTTCCAGCACTTTCTACCATTTTCTACCACTCTCTCAGGAAAGCGGCGTGGTCAAAATCGGCAACACGGGCGGCTCTGGCTCCATCGGCGAGAGGCTGGGGCGGGCGTGAGTCCGAGGCTGCTTCATCAGTGGCGGCACCGGACTGGGCTGTGGCTCTGGTGTGCCACCGCCCACATTGAAGCAAACTGCCGGGTTCTCAGGAAAATAGCAGGACGGCACCACCACACCACCCAGATCGCTTGCAAGACCGGAACTTCCCTGGGCCTGGGCAGCCGTGGCAGTGGGAACCTCTGCGGCACTCGCTCGCTGAGCAAACGACCAGCCCAGCACTCCAAAAATCATCGTGCCGACCGTCAATGTGATTAACGTCCAATCAAAAATAGAACGCTCAAATTCGGGAACCGGGGACAGCGGAAAGGCAACATGACGAACAGCATTCCGAATCAATTCAGGAGCAGTTGTAGGAACAGAACCAGGAGCAGTTGCAGGAACGGAATCAGGAACAGAATTGGGAACAAGCGTGGGAGCAAGTGTGGGAGCAAGTGTGGGAGCAAGTGTAGCAGTCATAGGTGAATATCCTCTTCACGATTGGTTAAGGGGGCGTACAATCCGATCGGAGCGGGTCTAGGAATCGAGGGCGATCGCCCTGAGGCGGCGTTCTGTGACTGGGTCTGTATCGTTAGCTGGATCGTTACCTGGATGCTTATTAGATTATCGAGATGGATTCAGGAAGTCACTACGCTTTTGCGCCGACTCTCCAGTCAAAACTGACCGATGCAAATGCAGTTTTGTGATTTGTCACTTGCGCTTTTGTGCACTCGGCTTTGCCACCGTTAGCAGTGTTGCCAATGAGAGTTGCCAAAACCTTCTCCCTGAGCTTAAACAATCCCATCTCCTGTAGGGGTGTATACAGACACGCATTCTGAAAATAGGAAGGTTCTGGCGGGCAAATTGCGTGAGTTTTCGGAGTTAGAAGCAGCCACCCGCCACCCACACTAAGGGGGCGTCCATGCAGGCGCTGGGTCATGGGCGTCGTGATGGTAGTGATGGGCGTACTCTGAATGGTTGCTGAAGGCTGAGCCATATGCTGTTTTTAAATCTTTTGCTGCTGAGTCTCGCTGGGCTGTTGTTGATCCCCGTTTTGGTGGTGTTTGGGGAATGTGCGCTGGCGCTGCTGCCGCTGCCCACCGCCCGGCGCTTGCGGGAGCGCCGAGAGCACCCCCGGACAGCCGTGCTGATGCCAGCCCACAATGAATCAATCGGCATTGGAGCGGCGATCGCCACTATCTTGCCGCAGCTTCAGGCGGGCGATCGCTTGCTAGTGGTGGCCGACAACTGCACCGACAACACCGCCGAAGTTGCCTACTCTGCTGGAGCCGAGGTGATCGAGCGGCACAACTCTGACCTTCGCGGGAAAGGCTACGCGCTCGATTTTGGCTTGCAGCACCTCGCCCAAAACCCGCCAGAGGTGGTAGTCATGGCAGATGCCGACTGCTGGATGGATGCGGGGGCGCTGTCGGAAATTGCCCGCCTCTCAATCGCAACTCGTCGCCCCGTGCAATCCGTCTATTTGATGGAGCCGCCGCCTCGCCACAGTCCAGCCAGCGCCGTATCCTCCCTCGCTTTTCTGGTAAAAAATCAGGTGCGCCTGCTGGGGCTGTCGCGGCTGGGGATGCCATCGCTGCTGACAGGCACAGGCATGGCGTTTCCGTGGGAGGTGATTTGCCAGTCGCCGCTAGCCAGCGGCAATATTGTGGAAGACATGCAGCTAGGGCTGGATTTGGCGATCGCGGGTCATCCGCCTCTGTTCTGCCCCACGGCCCATGTTGTGGGTCTGCTGCCAGCGCGACAGACCAGCGCCGATAGCCAGCGTACCCGCTGGGAGCATGGTCATCTACACACGCTGATCACCCAGGTGCCTCGACTGTTGCAGGAGGGTATCCGGCAGGGGCGCATTGACCTATTGGCGATCGCCCTCGATCTGGCCGTGCCGCCGCTGTCGCTGCTGGTGATGGTGTGGGGGCTGCTGCTGGGTCTGTCGGCGATCGCCGTTTGGCTGGGGGCGGCGGTGTTTCCAGCAGCACTGCTCGTGGCCCAGGGCTGCCTGCTGCTGGGTGCCATCTCCGGAGCCTGGGTGCGTTTTGGCATGGATCTCATTCCTGCCCGCGCCCTGCTGAGCATTCCGCTCTATATCCTCCACAAAATTCCCCGCTATCTCGCGTTTCCGTCCCGCCGCCAAACCGAGTGGATTCGCACCGATCGCGAGTCGGAGGCCAGGAGTTAGGAGTTGGGGGTTGGGGGTGAGCCAGGAAACCGACTTCTGGGACATTTCTGTAGGGCATTTCTATGGGACATTTCACTTATTCCCTTTTTCTCATCCCGGATTCCTCCGACCATGACTCAGACGGCTTCCCCCTCCGATTCGCAGTCCAGCCCCCTGCCCAACCTGCAAACCATCGTAGTCAAAATTGGCACGTCGAGCCTGACACAGCCCGAAACTGGGTATCTGGCGATCGCCACCATTGCCAAGCTCGTTGAGGCGCTCTGCACACTGCGACGACAGGGCCATCAGGTGATTCTGGTATCGTCGGGGGCGGTGGGTGTGGGCTGTGCGCGGCTGGGGCTGACGGAGCGCCCGCGCACGATTGCCATGAAGCAGGCGGTGGCTGCCGTGGGTCAGGGGCGGCTGATGCGCGTCTATGACGATTTTTTCTCTTCGCTGGATCAGCCGATCGCCCAGGTGTTGCTGACGCGCAGCGATTTGGTGCAGCGCAGCCGCTATGTCAACGCCTACCGCACCTTTCGGCAACTGCTGAAGCTGGGCGTCATCCCGATTGTGAATGAGAACGACACGCTGGCGGTAGAGGAACTCAAGTTTGGCGACAACGACACGCTGTCGGCGCTGGTGGCGAGTTTGGTAGAGGCAGATTGGCTATTTTTGCTGACGGATGTGGATCGGCTCTATTCCGCTGACCCGCGCTATCACCCCGAAGCGCAGCCCATCAGCCTGGTAGACGACATCGCCGCGCTGGCGGACAGCGTGGAAGTGGGCGATCGCGGCACAAGCTGGGGCACAGGCGGCATGGTGACGAAGATCTCGGCGGCAAAGATTGCTACGGCGGCGGGCGTGCGGACGGTGATCACGGAAGGGCGATCGCCCGAAAACATCGCCCAGATCCTCGCGGGCAAACCCCTGGGCACCCAGTTTGAGGCCGAAGACCAGCCCTTCAACGCCCGTAAACGCTGGATTGCCCACGGCCTGGTTCCGGCGGGCCGGCTCTATTTAGACAAAGGCGCGGTCAACGCGATTCGGCAGGCGGGGCGATCGCTCCTGGCGGCGGGCATTGCCGAAGTCGAGGGCGAGTTTCAAACCCAGGACGCGGTGCAGCTTTGCGACCAGAGCGGGCAAGAAATCGCGCGGGGCATCGTCAACTACAGCAGCGCCGAACTCCAGCAAATTCGCGGTCGCCACTCCGACGACATTCCCAAAATTCTGGGCTACGCCGGGGCAGAAACGGTAGTGCATCGCGACAACCTAGTGCTGAGCAGCTAGTTGGGGATCAGGGGTCAAGGGCTAGGGGTCAGGGGTTAGGGAGCTGAGCCGGAGGGCGAGGGGATTCTGCGGTGAAGCTTTGCAGATGGGTTCAAAGTTGTCTTCAAACTCGGCAATTCCTCAGTTTGGCTCCCGTCTTCCCCTAAAATGCTATTCGGGGAGCGGCTGCTCCTTGTCATCTGAAACTCTGCGCTGGAGAAAGAACTGTGGATTTATCGCGTATTCCCCCTCAGCCGAAACCCGGACTGATCAACGTGCTGGTCGAGATTCCGGCAGGCAGCAAAAACAAGTATGAGTTTGACAAAGACCTGAACGCCTTCGCGCTGGATCGGGTGCTGTATGCTTCGGTGCAATATCCCTACGATTACGGCTTTGTGCCCAACACGCTGGCAGACGACGGCGACCCGCTGGACGGCATGGTGATCATGGATCAGCCAACCTTCCCCGGCTGCGTGATTGCGGCGCGGCCGATTGGCATGTTGGAAATGATGGATGGGGGCGATCGCGACGAGAAGATCCTCTGCGTGCCCGACAAAGACCCCCGCTATGTGAACGTCAAGTCTCTGGCAGACCTGGCTCCCCATCGCCTGGACGAAATCGCCGAGTTCTTCCGCACTTACAAGAACCTGGAGAAAAAGGTGACGGAAATTTTGGGTTGGAAAGATGTCGATCAGGTGCTGCCGCTAGTAGAGCAGTGCATCGCGGCTTACAAGTAGGGTCGCAGTAGGTAGGTGGCTCTGGATTGGCCAGAGGCGATCGCTCTTTTTGGCTCGATCTGCTGTCTCGCTTTGACCCGCTTTCTTGATCTGCTTTCTCGATGGAGTCTCTTGGCTTCTCTAAGCTTACTCTTTCCAAAATGACCCGCCTGGAAAAGATTCTGGGCGGGTTTCTTTGGGAAGGGCGCTCGTAATCACGGTTGTCATGTCCTGTTGTCATGTCCTGTTGTCATGTCCCTGGACAGGGTAGTGAGAACTCCTATCAAGCCGCCAAGCTTGATTCAGCATGAGCCTAGTGCAGTGTCACGGTTTAGTTTTAGGGTGATGCCTCGGCTCGTAGTCAGCGCTTCAGCGCTAAAGCGCTGACTACCAACCTAAGTTCTAGCTGTG
>RFIF01000014.1 GCA_003695655.1 Cyanobacteria bacterium J069 | reverse complement strand
GGTATAGACCGCCAGCGAGGGAATCAGAAATAGCCAAAAGCTCAGCGTCAGATCGCCCTGGTGCGCCTTTACCACCACCGCCAGCACCAGCAGCGCCAGCACGTTGGTAATCAGCGTACCGCCCAGCGTGATGGTGACGGTCTGCGTGCGCATGATGCCCAGCTTGCTGGCGATGGGCAGCGCCAGCAGCGTGTGTGAGGCAAAGCACGACGCGACCAGCACCGCCGCCAAAAACGAATAGCCCAGCAGCAGAATCGCCACCGTGCCCATAATCATGGGAATCAAGAATGTGGCCAGCCCAAAGGAAATGGCTCCCTTGGCGTTCGTTTTCAGGTCGTCCAGGCTGGTTTCCAACCCCGCCATAAACATGAGGAACAACAGCCCGACGGTTCCCAGCAAGACGATCGTGCTGTCGCGCTCCAGGATGTTCAGCCCATAGGGCCCGACAATCAGCCCTGCGAGAATCAGCCCCACAATTCCCGGCAGCCGCAGCCGCTCAAACACCAGCGGCGACACCAGCATGATGGCGATAATCACCAAAAAGACCGCTACCGGGTCTGTAATCGGCTGGAAGATGAACGCGACAAGACCAGGTTGAAGAACCACAGGCAACCCTTGAATAAGAGATAAAGAGCCAGCATTATCCTAATCTGCCTGTCAAAATTCTTCACGCTCCTCTCAGAAGGAAATTCCCGTCGTTAGCCAGAGTGCTATCGCAATGCCCAGTTCTACGCACAAAAAACCCACTAGCGGGCAGCCCAGCCAAAAGCACAGCGCTGGGGCGATCGCCCGCCGCCGAAACAAGTAATGCACATCCAGCGCGTAGGTGGAAAAGGTCGTGTAGGAGCCGAAAAACCCAACCATAAACAGGTGATCCAGATTGGGCAGCGCAAAACGAATGCGGAACAGCCCCGCCGCCACGCCCATCAGCAGCGACCCAGACAGGTTCACCAGCAGCGTCCCGATGGGAAAGTCCAGCCCAAACCGCTGGGTGCAAAATCGGGTGACATAGTAGCGGCTCCATGCGCCCAGCACCGCGCCCAGGGAAATGAGCAGCACGGTTAGCGGTAGCGAATCTGATCCAGCAGACATGATGAAGGAGGGGTAGTTTGGATCAATCTAGAGTGACAGGCGGGGCGATCGCCCTAGCGACCCACACCCCCAACAGCAAGCTCCCGAACCCCAGCAGGGTACTCGCGCCCCAATACAGCCCGTCGGCCAACAAATTCCGCCGATCGGCCAGCCCCGCCAGGTCTAGCTCATAGCTCGAAAAGGTTGTGTAGGAGCCAAGAAACCCGGTCGTCAGCATGAGCTGGAGTTCGGGTGCGTGACCCAGCACCCGCTGACCAAACAGCGTCGCCAATAGCCCCATACCAAAACAGCCCGTCAGGTTGACCAGCAGTGTGCTCAGGGGCAAATCAGGGCCAGCCCATTGGGAACCCCATTGGGCAACCCAAGCGCTGAGAAAATAGCGGCTGAGGGCACCGAGGATGGCACCCAGGGCGATCGCCATTGGGGTTCGGAAAGCAGGATTTTCGAGCATAGGCTTGCGTTTATCGAGGGCCGTTTGAATTAACAGATTCCGCGTCAGATTCTCCCAAGTTAAACAGAAAAGGAATGCTCCCGGCATCCTTGCCCATCACCAACACACGGGGCATTTGGGCACCCCCCTCGCGCCAGGCCTCGATCGCCTCCTTTTGCAGCACCAGTTGCCCACCTGCACTTTTGAGCGTTTCTGCCAAAAGCCGCTGGGCTTCTGCCTTGCCCTTAGCGCGGTTGATTTCTGCCTGGGCTTCTTGCTGGGCCTGCTGGGCGATGTAGACTGCTCGCTGTGCCTGCTGTTCGGCAATTTGCTTGTCTTCCACTGCATGGGCAAATTCGTCTGAAAATTTGACATCCACCACGCTGGTATCTAGCAGCAAAATGCCATATTTTTCTAGCCGCTGGCTGAGGGCGATGTCAAAATCCTGCCTCAGTTCCTCTCGCTGGGTAATGGATTCTTCGGCCGTGCGGCGGGCGGCGGCAATTTTGAAGGCTTCTTGGGTCTGGGGTGCAATGACTTTGGTGACGATGTTGGCTAGCGTGCCTTGTTTGCGGCGAATCTCTACAATTCGCATGGGGTCAAGCCGGAAGTTAATCGCAAAACTGGCGGAAAGATACTGCAAATCCTTGGTAGAGCTTTGGGCGGGCACCTCAAACTTTTGCACCGTGACATCGTAAATATCCACTTTGGACACGAACGGCGGCTTCAGGTGGATGCCCTCCAGCAGGGTGCCATCCTGGGCTTTTCCCAAAATACTCAGCACACCTGCCTGCCCCGGATTGATCACTACAAACGAGTTAAACGCCAGCAAAAGGGCGATCGCCCCTATCACCAGCAAACCCTGAACTGTACTGGTTAATGCAGATTTCATGATCTACAACATGCTCCAACGTAAAGTGCTTCAAAAATCTCTTACACCTTGTGTTCACTATGCGCCAGGAAGTTTCCAGATGACAGCCTGAATTAGGGGTTAGGGGTTGGGGATTGGG
>RFIF01000179.1 GCA_003695655.1 Cyanobacteria bacterium J069 | reverse complement strand
GATTAGGGGGCGGGGCTGTCCAGGTTCTCCTGTCGCACAAGTAAAAGCCAGCCTTAAAAGCCAGCTTAGAACCTAGATCCTGATACCTGGCTCCCAACTCCTGAAGCCTAGTCACGGGCGATCGCCGTCAGCGATAGCACCTTCGGCAACACATCTTCAGGTTGAATCGGCTTAGTAAGCCAAGCGTCAGCTTTGATATTTGAGACTTTGATATTTGAGGTTTGAATATTTGAAGCTTGAACACCTGAGACTTGGGCATTTGCCGCTTGATCTGGCTCCGCCTCTGCACCGATCAAAGCAATGATCTTGAGGTGTTGCGTGACGGGGTTTTGGCGCAGGTTGTGAATT
Organism: Cyanobacteria bacterium J069; assembly: GCA_003695655.1. GTDB lineage: Bacteria > Cyanobacteriota > Cyanobacteriia > Elainellales > Elainellaceae > Thermoleptolyngbya. The sequence goes on along the minus strand of RFIF01000179.1, from coordinate 2,325 downwards.
AGCTCGTCGCCAGCGTTTTCGGGAGACTGCACATCGGCAATCACCGCTCCTGGCTGGAGCAGTTCGATCTGGCTGAGTGCTGTAGACCCTTCCAAAATCCACACCACCTGATAACCCGCCGCCGTCAGCATGTCGCAGATGATGTTGGCAGACATTTCGTCGTTTTCCACCAGCACAATTCGCCCCAGAATGCTCCGACCCAGACTGTCGAGCGACGCGGGCAGCACGACGCTTTCGCCCTCCTCACTCTGGGCGCAGGTGGGCAGTTGCACCGTAAATACCGACCCCACGCCCACCGTAGAATCGACCGTAATCCGCCCACCGTGTAAATCCACCAGTTGCTTTGTCAGCGCCAGCCCTAGCCCCGCGCCCTGATAGAGCCGCTGATAGGAACTGTCGAGTTGCTGAAACTTTTGGAACAAGAGCGATCGCTGCTGATCGGGAATGCCGATGCCCGTGTCGATCACTTGAAAGATGGCGTGATGTGGATCAGCCATCACCCGCAGCGTCACCTTGCCGCCTGCCGCTGTAAATTTCACTGCGTTGCTCAGCAGGTTCAGCAAGATTTGCTTGACCCGGTGTGGATCTGCCACAAAGCGATCGCGGCTGGGGTCGATCCGCGAGTCCAAAATCAGCTCGACGCCCTGCTTCACAGCCGTTTCTTCCACGGCTTTCATGCTTTGCTGCGCCACCATCGTCAGCGAAAACGGACTCAGCTTCAACACCGCCCGCCCCGACTCTACCTGCGACAAATCTAAAATGTCGTTAATCAGCTCTAGCAAATGCTGACCGCTATCGTGAATTGTCTGCAAAAAGCTGCGCTGTCGGGGACTGAGATCTCCCAGCGACCAGCGCAACAGCGTTGCAGACATGCCAATAATCGTCGTCAGCGGCGTCCGCAGTTCATGACTCACCGACGCCAAAAACTCGCTCTTAGCCCGGTTTGCCGCCTGCGCTGCCAGCACTGCTTCCTGAAGATCGTAGGTGCGAGCAACTACTTGCTGCTCCAGAGAGGCCCGTCCTGCCTCTGCGATAGGCGAAACGCGAACCGGCACACCCGTCAGCAAGCCGATCAGTCGCCGCGTAAATTCGGTTTGGGCTACGGGGTCATTGGGCTGGAGGCGATCGCCTGCCGCCGCCAACTGCGCCACCAGTTCCGCTTCATCAGCGCACAGGTCAATCAACGCCCGCAAAAAACTGGCGATCGCCCCCGGCTCAAAAGTCAAGTCCACGCGCTGAGGTACGTCTTGGACAGACCCCTGTCCAGGCTCATCCCCAGGCCCCTGCACTCGGGACAGGGGCGATCGCCCCTGCGGCAACCAGCCGCTCAGCAACACGCTAAAGGGGCGAGACACCAGCACCGCAAATTGTTTTTGCTCTGGCAAATGCGCTTGGATTGCCTGCGGGAGGCTGTCAGCCGTCAGCAGCAACACGGCCGCTTCAGAGGCTTGGGCCCAACGCGCCATCTGCGGCAACAAATCCTGAAGCTGATGTAGCACTGCCAACGGCAAAGTCAGAGAGTCAACCGACGGTTCAGGCGTGGGCATATGGGATTCAGTGCAGCGGGGACGTAGCAAAACCCGACTCTGCTGCGGGGAGGCGAGGTGCAAACAGACGAAATACAAAAAGGACAGGTAAGGACAGGTGCAAAAAGGCCAGCGCAATCCAGAGATCGGACTAACCGTTCATTATGGTATCCTGCGAGTCTGCTTCCGGTTGAAAGGCATAAGGATCTTGAAAGATGTTCTTGTTAAAGCATAGATTCTTGGCAATGCTATGCATAGACTAGCTGCCAGCCCAGGCGGTTGGAACCCTGATGCTGAAGGCGTGATCTTTTTGGAGCAAACGCCTGCGCCAATCGTCTTCCTCACCGCCGCCGATACCGACATTCAGACCCTTTCTGCTGCCCTGCTGCGCCTGCCCCAAGGCATCCCCGATGTGCGCGTGGCCAGCCTGCTCCAGCTTCAGCAGCAGCTCACCATCGACACTTACGCTGATGAGGTGCTGGCCCACGCCCGCGTCATCGTGCTACGCCTCCTGGGCGGCCGCGCCTACTGGCCCTATGGGCTAGAGGTCTTACGACAAACCGTTGCTCAAACAGGCGCAGCACTGTTCATTCTTCCCGGCGACGATCGCCCCGATCCTGACCTCCTTAGCCACTCTACCGCTCCACTCAGCGCCGTCAATCGCCTCTGGCAATATCTCACCGAAGGCGGCATCGAGAACTGGATCAACGCGCTGCTGTTTTTAGCAGACTACTATTTCGCAGGTGCCTTTAACCCGCCGCCACCGCAGATCGTTCCCAAAGTCGGGCTGTATCAGGGG
>RFIF01000178.1 GCA_003695655.1 Cyanobacteria bacterium J069 | reverse complement strand
TCACCTCAGAACCCTTGAGGAATCAGCACTATCGCGCCCGCCCAAACAAATCAGGCTAGGGGCTGAAACTCCTAAGAAACCTAATATTTCGCCGATAATGGATGACAGCCCCTAGCTTGGGGGCGCGAATTGTTGTGCGGCTGTGCTGCGCAGCAATTCGCGCAAAAGGTCTAGCCATAAAGCAACAAAGCGCAGGGAGTGCGCCGGGAGTACGTCCTTGCGCTTTGCATCGTGACTGGAGAATTGGCGCTGGGGAAATTAGCGCTTCATCATTTCTAAATTGGGCCGCACGCGGGCGTGAATGGCGATCGCCGTAATGTTGTCATGTCCGTTGTAATGATTGGCCAAGTCAATTAGATGATTTACGCCGTTTTCCAGACTCACTGATCCATCCAGCATGGGGTCGAGGTGGCTCTCGGTGTGGGTTTCTAGCAAATCATTGTCGGTTAGCCCGTCGGAGCAGAGCAGCAGCAGCAAGTCTTCGGTCAGTTCAACAAACTGCACATCAGGATTGACGAAATGCTCGTCACGCGGGCCGAGGGCCTGAGTAAGCTGGTAGGCATCCGGTCGGCCGTAAGCGATCGCTGGCTCCACACCGCGCTGAATTTCCCGCTGTCCCACTTCATGATCCACAGTCAGTTGCTCCAGTCCCCGGCGGCGGCTATAGCGATAGATGCGGCTGTCTCCCACATGGGCGATCGCCGCTTCGGTGTCTTGAATCAGCACCAGCACCACTGTCGTTCCCATGCGCCCGCTGCCAGAGCTGGCGTTTTCCTGATTCAGGGTATAAATCGCCTTGTTGGCAAGTAAGATTCCCTCACGGATCGTTGCCTCATTGGGCAGCCCGTCCTGCCAGCGTTCCTGAAAGTATTGTTTGAGCGTGCTGGCAGCCAGAGAACTCGCCACTTCGCCCCCCGCGTGCCCGCCCATACCGTCGCAGAGGATATACAGTCCCCTGGCTTTGAGCGATCGCCCATTTTGGCTTTCCAGCTTTTTCACATCCGCCTGGATGGTGTAATAATCTTCGTTGTGCTCGCGCTGGCGGCCAATATCGCTGCGACCAGCGTCTTCTAAGCCCACTAGCTTCATCGGCAGCACAACCGTTGGCAGGTCGTCGCTTTCGCCCTCGCTATCTTCATCACCACGGCTCAACTCCAAACGGGTCGGGCTAGCCGATACGCTGATATCAACCGCCCGCGATGCCGCTGAAACTGGCTCATTTCGTAACACATTTTCTAAATTTTCTTGAGAAGGCTCAGCACCCGTTGCCAGGGGATCAGGATCTGCGGTCGGCCCAGATTCAGATTCTGCTTCGCTTGCGGCGCTGGGTAAAGACTGAGACTCATGAGACTTATTTGTTGAGTCTGGCGGGAGGGATTTAGCCGTGACAGGTTCAGCGGTCACAGGCTCAACTGCTACAACCCCAGGCGTCACAGGCTCGGTGGTTACAGGCTCGGTGATCGCAGGCTTGGTGGTCACAGGCTCGGTAATCGCAGGCTTGGTGGTCACAGGCTCAGCCGCTACCGGGCTAACTTTCCCCGGCTCAGCCGTTATAGACTCGGCAGCCGTCGGCTTTAGTTCGCCAGCAACGGCTTCAGAGTTGGCGATCGCCAATTCAGGCGTTTCTGAAATCGGAGGCACGGTTCCTGATTCTGCCGTGGTTTCAGAAAGTGCCGGATTAGCCAGATTAGAAAGTGTCGGATTCACGCTATCTTCGAGCAGCACAGATGACAGGTCGGCAGTTAGCAGTTCTGCCTCTAAGGCATCCGCAGGAGCGATCGCCCTGGCATCTGGCTGACTGCTGCCATCGCCCTGCAATGCATCAGCAATCATACTCAAACAGTGCTGCAACACGTCTACCGTGGCGATCGTACCCACTTCCAAGTCCTCACACACTTGCACCAGCGGGGTCAGGCTTTCCTGCATTGGCTGCTGCTGTAACAACAGCTTCCAGACCCGTCCCAGGTCGCGAAGTTGGGGGGCTGCGTCGGGCTTGTCATTATAAAGTCGCTGAAGGTAGAGCAACTGGTCTTCATCAACCTTCAGGTTATTTAGCTCTAGCAGGCTCTGGGCATGGCCTGTAGGGTGCAGCACGGCCCACAGCTCGGTCATCTGATGCAGCAAATGGAGAATCTGAAAAGGCGGCAGCGCCTCAGTCGCACCCAGTTCGGCCAAGGCAGGTAGTCCGCTGCGGTCTTCCAGCAGCACCACAATTTGCCCGTCTTTTTCCCAGGCATCGTGGATATGGGGCAGGGAAGGATAGAGTTCTTGCTGGAGCGCGAGATAGGTTTGGGCGATCGCCGGAATCACGCCCTTGCCGCTTTTGGCAGCCGCTTCGCCTCTGAGAATAATCTCAGACTCAGACTCTGGCGCATCGGGGTCTTGGCTAAAGAGCATTTCCAGCGGCGACAGGCGAAACGGCTCACAGTCGAGCACCCGCACCTCCACTCCCACCGCAGACAAGAGTCCACCAGACAGCGGCTCTAGCAGTCGATAGCGGTGTTGCAAATCGAGATAGGGGAGCGCCGGGAGCACCAGCGGCCAGCCAACGGCCTCATTCACGGAGGCAATGATGGCTCGCCAAGACGGCCCCGCTGTCTCGCCGCAAATCTGGCATCGCTCTACCCCAAACGGCACCGACGACCCACAAGCAGGGCAGGCAATTTCCGTTAAGGAAACGCCACACTGCTGACAAAACTTGTTACTGTCTGGATTCTCGAATTCACACTGAGGACAAACAAGCATTATGGGATTTCCTTAACTCCCGTTGGCGCAACAGCCTGATTAGCACCTGTTCTGCCAGGGATAAGTAACGTTCTCCACCACGCTACTGCAAAAACGCCGCAGAGATCACCCTATTCCTGCTCCCTTTTAGCCCAGGGCAGCCTGTTGAAACTGGCTTCAGCCATCTCTTTAGCTACTCTTTAACCGCTCTTCAGCCACTTGACTAAAAGGGTACACGATTCAGCATCGAGCCGCATCCCCAACTCTACTGGCGTAGCCGTAGCCCCGCTTGCTCGTCAGGCGTCAGGTCGCGCCACTGCCCCGGCTGCAACCCCTGGAGCCGAAGATGGGCGATCGCCACGCGCACCAGTCGCAGCGTCGGAAAGCCCACCGCCGCCGTCATTCGCCGCACCTGGCGATTGCGTCCTTCGGTCAGCGTTAGCTCTAGCCACGCCGTCGGCACCTGTTTGCGAAAGCGAATGGGCGGATCACGCGGCGGCAAATCTGGCTCTGGCAACAGCAGGCGGGCCTGGGCAGGGCGTGTGCGGTAGTTTTGAATCACCAAACCCTGACACAACTTTTGTAAAGCAGCCGCATCCGGCACCCGCTCCACCTGCACCCAGTAAGTGCGGGGATGGCGAAACTTGGGGTCGGTGAGGAAGTGCTGCAATCGTCCGTCGCTGGTCAGCAGCAGCAGCCCCTCGCTATCGCGATCGAGTCGCCCCACCGGATATACGTCAGGAACCGGGATATAATCCTTCAGCGTGCGGTAGGGCGGCGCATCGGTAGACAGTCCGCTGGGTTGACCGAACTGAGTCAGCACGTCGTAGGGCTTATAGAACAATAGATAGCGATGCAGATGGCGATGCGGCACAGATTCGACCAAAAGATTTCGAGACTAAGCCGATCCTAGCCAAACCCTGCTCTATCCTGGATAGTTCATAAAACAGCCTGCCACCCAGCCCAATTGATTTGCTTCAAGCTGATTGGATGAACCGGGCTTAAACGATCGCCACAGGCGAGACTGATTCACAACTTGATGCCAGACAATGCCATCGGCATAGCGCACTGCACCCGTCAGCATGACCCATTGGTTATGAGGCACAACGCCGCGAATGCCGTGGCTCGCCAGACCCGGATAAGCCCGAAAGTTGGCTGCTGCTGGATAGATCGTGTTGCACTCGACAATCTGAAACCATCCCTGCGCGGCTACAACAGACCCAGACGATTGGCCACCTACAGGTGGCATAGGCAGATCATCTGACCATTCAGGATCAAAAGTTTCCACTGGTGTAGGCGGAATGGTCTGTGGAAAAGCAATCGCCGGATCGATCGTGATTTCTGGCAGCAACACCTTGAGCGTAAGGTAGGTGCTAATCGAAATCGTTGTAACGGTCACGATCGTTTTTCCAGCGTCATTGGGCGGCGGCGGCGGCTCCTTATCTTTCACCAGCCGAACTTCCATATGGTTTTCGTAGTTGAGCATTGGGCAGGTCATAGCTTTACGTTTGGGTTAGCTGGACAGGCAAAGCAAGCTAGCGGTGCAGATTGCTCTACATCGTGGCAGCCCTTAGCAAGGGGCCTTTCCAGGCGCTGCTTTCCGGGCGTTTTTTAGATATCAGATTTTGATATTGCCTTACTGATAGCGTAATTCAGTATCAGAGCAATGGCAAGAAAAATTTTGGTCGAATTTTTTTCAAGTTCGACTGGCAATCTTTACAAAAATTGGGGATTGGCGATCGCCTCGTGGAGCAGCAACGCCCTGACTGCCTAAGCTTCAGCCAAAGGTGGGCGATCGGCTTGACATTGATAGCTCATCTTGATAGCATAGTACAGATTTTGTGAATCGCCCCCAACCATGACATCATTGCCTGTGCGGGTGGCATCGCTTCCCAGGTTGCTCTGGGTAAAACTGATGCCAGCTTTGTCACTTCTGTAGCGTGGGTTGGGCAGCTCTTATGGCTATTCAGGTTTCCACCGAGCTAATTTCTCTTAGCCACGGTGGGATATCGGGGTAGGATATGGAGAATTCTGAAATCTATTCACCAGGGCGCGATCTCTGGAAAGTAGGTTGAGGAGTTGCGGTTCCAGAGTGCATCTTCATGACGGCTAGCGATGACCATAAGCGCATTTATCAGGCGATCTTTGAGAACCCCCCTCGCGCTGATATCTCTTGGGAGCAAGTTCTAGATTTGCTTCGCACCTGTGGAGTTAGGCTAATAGAAAACGGCGGAGAGGATGGACAGTGGATTCGAGTCTGGTGCGAGACGCGCCGGGCCAATGCGATTCTCCACCGTTTGGAAGACCAGCCTTGCCTCAGTCTTTTAATGGTTAAAGCCGTCCGCAGGTTCCTGATCACGTCAGGCGTACAGCCCCCACGCAATCCGAACGAGTAATGCTATGAGTACTTTGCTGAGTTACCGAGGCTACACCGCGAAGGTGGACTATGACGCTGAAGCTGAACTCCTTCACGGAACAGTTCTAGACCTGCGAGATGCTATCGAGTTTCAAGCAAAAGACCCGAGAGACGTGAGGCGCAATTTCCATCGCGCTGTCGATGAGTACCTGGATCTGATGGAAAAGACCGGCCAGGAGCCTGAAAAACCCTTCAAGGGCAACATTGCCTTTCGGACCTCTTCAACCACTCACAAGAAAATTTCCCTGGCGGCTGCCCAGGCAGACATGAGCATTAACGCCTGGATGGATCAGGTGCTGAGTGACGCCGCCGATGCTGAGCTAAAAGGCTATCGCTATGACCGGGGCGATGTGTCGAATCAGCTTGTAGCAGTGCCGCTAGACCAGGTTACGATTACGCCGTCGGCGATTATGCTGACCGACGTACTGCGCCAAGACCCGGCGATCGCCGCCCAGCTCGTCAGTGATTTTCGCCCCTTTGCTAACCGCAAAGATGCCCACGCCAGTCTGGAAGTGATGAAGTCGCTGGAACTCATCCTGGGAGGCATTAAGATTGACCCAGTACAAGTGCAAGAAGGCGTAACCAAGCTCCTGAGCCTCACCAAATCTGATGATGTGGCTGAGATACCGCCTTTTGTGCTGATTAAGGCGGTATCTGCTCAGATGCTCAGGGCAATTAACTATGAGCCGAATGCCGCAGTCAATGCCAACTTTTCGCTGCACCCAGAAAACATGCCGGTGATCGGCACCTGAGCCTTTAAAACCTGACCTGTTAAAGCCTGAGTGTATAGCCAGGAGCCGAGCCGAAGTTATGTTCCGCAACCGACTGAACTAGGGGCTAGTTCAGTCGGGATTTTGAGTATCTGGGTTAGGACTTACGCAGTTGGATGATTTTTTGCGGGCTGCGCCCGCGAAAAATCATCCAGAATCTATAAAACTCGTTTTAACTGCGTAAGTCCTGTGGGTTCCAAATCTACTCGGCGATCGCCCAAGGTTTCCATAATCGTCGCAGCGTGTTTCAATCCTTTTTGGTTGACTGAGTAATTTTGACTGAGTAATTTTTTCTCATTCGAGAGATCCAAAGCTAGGGCCAAGGAGGGAGCGCCTTCAAAACTACTCGCTGAGTTTGCCCCGCTAAGTTTGAGTCCAAACGCTGTGCCACTTTCTGCTGTGCCACTTTCTAAAGTGGAACTAGTCCGGTTAAGCTACTGGCATAGGTGGGCGCATCCCCCAAATAGGTGAACCTATAGACTACTACTGGTTTTAACTCCTTTCAGGAAATTTCTCGTGAGTCCTGCCCGCCCCCCTCACGCTCCGCCGAGTCATCCCATTAGCCTCCCCGTCGCAATTTTGGCTAGTGATGTTTTTGTATATCTGTTTCCGGGGGTTAGCACTGATTCCTTCATTATTGGGTTCCAGGAACAGGCGCAGAAGCTGGTTCAAGAACTCCAGCGGACTCAAGTTCCCGTCGCGATTTTGACTTCGGGATTTGAGCACGAGCTAAAAATCATTGGCACCAAACAACATCCCGATTTAGAAGAGCGGATTAAGACCCTGCTCTCGGAAATTAACGTCCACTGGATGCCGCTGCCAAAAGACTATGAATGGAACGAAGATCACGATTCCACATCACATGAGCTGGCGATCGCCCTTCAAGCCCAGATCGATATCGTCACGCTGTTTCCAGGGCATTATTCTAGCTTCGACAACAGCATCAAAGTGCAAAGCGCTACCAGCTTCCTAAAATGGCTGGAGCAAGTTCCCCATCCCGCCAATGCGCCTGAAGAAGTTCCTGCCGCCCCAGAGGACGCAACGGCGGCTGGGGAGAGTGTTGGCAATCTTTCCAAGAAGTCTGAATCGCTGATGCCGTGGGTCGGACTGGCGATCTCGGGTCTTTCAGGGCAGCTTTTGCGACTCCATCTTGAAAAGCCAGAGCACACCGAGGCCCTGGTCACACTTTTGGCTTATCACCTGCTGTCAAGCCAGGTGCAACAGTGGAATGCGGCAAAGCCGTTAACCCTGGCAGAAACCTTTGGCGTTTTGCAGCGCTGGCCCCTCGCCCGGACAATCACGATCGATGGAGCGGGTGAAGTTTCCAGCAAGCTGCGGCAGGACTGGTTCGCGGTGCTGCCATCAGAGTTGGCGGCGGGTTCCTCAGTGGGTTCCCCGGATGATCCAAACCCTTTAGGGGCGATCGCCAATTCTCTAGAGCGATCGCTAGAGGCAGAGCCACCCGTGCCAGAAGCGTCCGACGAGACGGACGGACTCTCAGATCCGCCCGTCATCCAGCCTGCTCGCAGACGGTTCCCCGAATCGCTGTTTGACGATGCACCTGATGTCGGTGCGCCTGATGTCGATGATGCAGCGGGTTCAGGCACGAAGGATATCGGCAAAACGGGCGATCGCCCCACCCCATCCCCATCGGATGTCAG
>RFIF01000177.1 GCA_003695655.1 Cyanobacteria bacterium J069 | reverse complement strand
TCACCTCAGAACCCTTGAGGAATCAGCACTATCGCGCCCGCCCAAACAAATCAGGCTAGGGGCTGAAACTCCTAAGAAACCTAATATTTCGCCGATAATTGATGACAGCCCCTAGCACCTACGCCGCGAAGATTTAGCAAAAAGATTGAGCAAATTGTCAAAACAGATTGTTAAAACAGATTGGCAAAATCGATTTTGGCAAAACTCAAAATTCAAAATTCAAAACTATTGTTGCGTTGAGCAAGGCCGCTGTGTTTGATGTAGGGACGGCAGGGCCGAGGATAAAAGATTTTGCATTGCCTGGGTATGATAGCTCGTCTGGAAAAGACCTGCTGAGCAGTAGTTCCCAGTCCCGTATGCAGCCAGGAGGGCATGGATGAGAGCAGGTTGGCGAGTTGGCTCGATTTTTGGCATTCCGCTGCTGGTTGACTCTTCATGGTTCCTGATTCTGGGACTGTTTACCTATTCCAACAGCCTGGTTTTGCAGCAGAATCCTGGCTATCCGGCGAGCGTTGCCTGGATCACTGGGCTGGGGCTGGCGCTGTCGCTGTTTGGGTCGGTGTTGCTGCATGAGCTGGGGCACAGCCTGACGGCGCGATCGCAGGGGATTGGGGTCAATTCCATTACGCTGTTTTTGTTTGGTGGTATTGCCTCCATCGACCGAGAATCCAAAACGCCGGGGCAGATGTTTCAGGTGGCGATCGCCGGGCCAGCCGTTAGCTTTGCGCTGTTTTTGCTGCTGGCGGGCGCGGGGCAGGTGCTGCCTGTCGATACGCCGCTGCATCTAATTGCGACGCGGCTCTCGGCAATTAACCTGGTGCTGGCGCTGTTTAACCTGATTCCGGGATTGCCGCTGGACGGTGGGCAGGTGCTTAAGGCGGCCGTGTGGAAGCTGACAGGCAGCCGCATTCAGGGTATGCGCTGGGCGGCGCGATCGGGGCAGGCGCTAGGCTGGCTGGGAATTGCGCTAGCGGTGATGGCCTACTTTCAGTCGCCGTCGGGCAACTTCAACGCCATCTGGCTGGGGCTAATTGCCTGGTTTATCTTGAGCAATGCCAGAGCCTATAGCCGCGTGTCGGATGTGCAAGAGGCGGTGGACAAACTGACGGCAGCCGACGCCATGACGCGCGAGTTTCGGGTGGCCGATGCCGATCTCAGCCTGGACCGCTTTATCAGTGACTATGTAGAGCGCGAAGAGGCTTACCCGCCTGCCTTTTATGCGGCGTCGGACGGGCGCTATCGGGGACAGGTTTTGGTCGAAGATGTGCAGCAGATTGAGCGCAGCCAATGGCGTCAGCAGACGCTGCAAGATATCGCCCATCCGCTGACGGAGATTCCCAGTGTGGCAGAAGCGTCGCCTCTGTCTGATGCGATTGACAAGCTGGAAACCCTGTCTCTGAAGCGGATTACGGTGCTGTCTCCGGCGGGGGCAGTGGCTGGCGTGCTGGATCGAGGCGACATTGTGCGAGCGGTGGCCAAGCAGTTGAAGGTGCCTGTGCCGGATGCGCTGATTGCCCGAATTAAGGAAGATGGCGTGTATCCGCCGGGGCTACCGCTGCCCGCGATCGCCCTCTCGCTAAATGAAGACCGAGACCATAACTAGCCATAGCTAGCCATAACTAGCGTAGAGACTCGTATGGCGATCGCCTGGTGTGTTGCTATATTAGTCAGTTGATATAGAAGTTAATCTGGCAAGAAGGGCGATCGCCTCTCTTGGGGCTACAAGGAGCTACAGGAGCTACAGGGGCCACAGGAGTCATAACGACTATAGCGGTTGCCCAGCTTTTTTGTAGATGGACTCCATACTGACTGTCGCAAAGTTACCCTGTCGCAGAGTTACCCTGTCGCAGGGTTACAGAAGTTACAGAGTTGTTACGTTGTTCTACTGTTGAGCGAGTCATCGTCGCATGTCAGCACCTCACCCAAATCACCTGATCATTATCGAAGACAACAAGGGACGGCGGGAATACACGCTGGAGGGTGAAATCTATTCAATTGGTAGAGATCCCACCTGCGATATCCGGCTGATCTCTCCGTTTGTCTCAAGACATCACGCGACTCTCGTTCGCATGGTGGATGATCATGGCAGCTATTACTATCGAATTGTCGATGGCAACGGCAAGAGCAAGGCTAGCGCCAACGGCCTGTTAATCAATGGCAAAAAGCTGCCTGCCCATGACCTGGAAAATCAAGACAAAGTCGTGTTTGGCCCCCAAGTCCAGGCCATCTACTACATGCTAAAACGAGAAATCGTGGCGACTGTGCCGCCTGACGAGTTCGATATTACGCTGATCAGCCCCAATATGATTGATGAAGATGGAGAAGGGGGCATAGCTGAGTTGGACAGCGGCGAAGATTTAGAAGACGAGGAGGAATTTCCCTCAAGCTCTAGTCTGGCAGCAGAAGATTAGCACGGGAATTCATGACTAGCCCTACTGCAATTCTCCTCGTATCCTGCCCCGACCAGCCGGGACTGGTGGCCAAGGTAGCCAACTTCATTTATGCCAACGGCGGCAACATCATCCATGCAGATCAGCACACTGATGTCTCCGCTGGGCTGTTTCTTATGCGGATTGAATGGCAGTTGGCGGGGTTTAATCTGCCGCGAGAGGTCATTGGAGTTGCCTGGCAGGCGATCGCCCAACCGCTGAACGCCAAGTGGGAACTCCATTTTTCCGATGAGGTGCCCCGCATGGCCATCTGGGTCAGCAAGCAAGACCACTGCCTGTTTGACCTGATTTTGCGACAGCGATCGGGAGAACTCTCTGCTGAGATTCCGCTGATCATCAGCAACCATCCCAACCTGGAGGCGATCGCCCACCAATTTGGCATTGCCTATCACCACTGTCCCATTACCCCCGACACCAAGCCTCAGCAAGAAGCCCAGCAGCTAGAACTGCTCCAAGAACATCGCATCGATCTCGTTGTCCTGGCAAAATACATGCAGGTTCTCAGTGCCGACTTCATCGCCCAATTTTCCCGCGTGATCAACATCCACCACTCCTTCTTACCCGCCTTTGCTGGAGCCAATCCCTACCAGCGTGCCTACGAACGCGGCGTCAAAATCATTGGAGCCACCGCCCACTACGTCACTCAAGATCTGGACGAAGGCCCAATTATCGAGCAAGATGTCGTCCGCGTCAGTCACCGCGATCAGGTTGCGGATCTGATTCGCAAAGGCAAAGACCTGGAGCGCATCGTCCTCGCTCGCGCTGTCCGCTATCATCTGCAAAATCGCGTCCTGGTCTACGGCAACCGCACCGTCGTCTTCGCCTAATTTCACCTCATTGCTCCCTCCATCCCCTTCAATCTTCCATCGTCCTCTCCCTCTTTCCTATCCGTCTCTCCTTCCTAACCCCCCAACCCCTTAACCCCTCCAATGGCCCAC
>RFIF01000176.1 GCA_003695655.1 Cyanobacteria bacterium J069 | reverse complement strand
TTGTTGGATTTAAGCGGCTACCGGCTGACGCTGGCGGGTGAGAAGTCTGCGTCGGCAGCCGCAATCGCGCCAAGCGGGTCCGGGGCTGCCACCCCACGGGGTGGTCGTCCTCCGATGGAAATCAACGCGGCTTACGGGCTGATTAAAAGCCGTTTGGAGTTATTGGGACTGCTCAAAACCAGCCTGAAACAGGGTGAAATCGTGCTGACGTTCATCTCGCCGCAGGTGGGGATGCGCCATCAGGAGGCCATTGCCGCGCTGGCTGAGGAGACCGGCTACGCCCTGCGGCTGCACCCCAACCCTGACCAGAATGCCATTTTGACCATCGTGCAGCGCGAGGTGCGCGCGGCAGGATGGGGGGTGCGCAAAGGACCGGGGCTGCATGTGGAGCGCTGCGAGGTGGTCTATACGCTGGCTGCGCCGCCGGATGAGGCTGTCCTGTCTGCCGTGAGCAAACGCATTCAGGAACAGACGGGGTACACCCTGGTGGTGAAGTAGGGATCTCTACCCTCACCAAGTGGAAAGGGGAAACAGTCGCAGCGAAACGGGGTAGGAGGCGTTCCCTATGTGCCCGTTCCGGATTGTTCGCCTGCTGCCTGCCCCTCGCCCTTATCGCGCTTTTTGCGCTTTTTGCGCCGTGCCGCGCGTTTCTCCGCCTGGAATTTCGGTACTTCCTCATGGATCGCTTGTGGATGCTCTGCGCGCCAGTTGAGCCGCGATTTTTCGATGATCATGCCCGCAGGATTCCGCAGGATGCTTTTTTGCTGCATCCAGATCGCTGTATTGAGCGCTTTTATCACCGCTGTATAGCCATAAATCTCGATCAGACGGCGCGCGTTTGCCAGCGAAAGACCTTTCGGATCCTTATCCTTCTGACTTCCGCGTTGGTTTTGCCGCGCCTTGGTCTTATTAGGGTTGGTGAATTCGTGGATGCGAATCGCCAGCTTTTCTGATCCTGAATCGGCCAATTCCTGGCGATAGAAGCGCTTCGGACGCTCCGGTGGTGGAAAGTGGGGCTTGGGTGCGGGCGTATCCGGGATCAGGCGTGGTTGGTAACTGGGTTGGTGTTCACGCCCGCTCCAGATGGCCGCGCGCGTCAGGTTTTCGACCGTCTGGATGGCCGATAGGGTGGAGGGATTTTCAGTCGTTGATGCTTGCTGCGCTGTATGCACTTCGTCTGTCGCCCGCGCGGCAGCCTGCTCAAAATGGCGCTGCAAGATACGCATCAGGCGCATGGCCGTTTCTTGCAGGCGGTTGGGTTTGAAATAAGCTACCTGATAGGACCCCAGTTGATGACGCGCCAGAGCGCCAATCGGCGGTTTATCGACCCAGTAGAGGTTGGGGCCGCGCTGCATGAGCATCACCTTACGCTTGCAGTGCAACAGCCATTTGGCCGTTTGGTAGCGCGCCGGATAACGCTTGCCGCGATCATCCAGCAGGCTGAACTTACTCGGCTTACGGCGGTCGGAGAACTCATCAAGGTAACCATCCAGCCTCTCCAGCGAGAGTTCGGCTACAGGTGCATAGGTAGGTAATGACTGCACATTTGTCCGGTCGTGGTAGCGCTGGATGCTGCGTGTGGAAATGCCCAGCCGCTCGGCTAACAGGGCGAGAAAATAGCGACCAGGTCGGCGTTTGATGAAGCTGTGTTCCAACGAACTGCGGTAAGCCGCTGGCGAGGCCAGATCATCACGCTGGATGGGGTCGCCGCCCCCAGCGGGACGAATGCCGAGGCGCTGACACAGATCATCCATACTCGGAAATTCATACCAAATGGCTGGTCTGCCCATGTGCCTTTGAATTTTTGTAGGGTTTGTCATTTGGACACCATTGGGTGGAACAAAAAACGACAGTGACTCTGATCTATTAACAGAGTCTTCATCAGTGTAAACGGGGGGTCCGGGGGGGGCATTTCGGGGGCTGACCCTTCCTGACCTCTTATGAGACGCTTTGTGGGGGGGCAAAAGTGGGTGGCCGTTTTTGTCCAGCGCATTCACCGCGCGCTCGATAGCTGGCCGCCCGATCCCCAGCGGTTGAAGTAAAGCGGTCATGTGGCGGCGTGTAAGCTGCTCGCCAGGTTTGATGCCCTGGCTGAGCAGACCTTCATAGACACGCAGGAAGGCCGTGCCGTTGTGCAGGTCACGCTGGAGCAGATGCTCGCGCAAGGCCTGATCCACTGTAGTCGTGTTGGGCTGCGGTGAATGGTTCATTCCATTGGTAGGAATGGGTGGGGCGTAGGCCGACTCGTAGACGCTGCGGATGGTGCGATGTGCTTCGGCGATGCGCTGCGCAGGCGTTTCGGGTGCGTGCGGGCCAAGCGGTTTGGCGTCGGCGTGCAGCCGTGCCAGCAGGGCTATCGTTTCGGATTCGCTGTGCCCGCTGCGGCGCAGTTGGTGGCTGAGGCGATAGAGCGCGGCGTTGCGGCTGCCCAGGTGGGTCGCAAGTGATGAGTGGAGGTTCATGAGCGATGAGTTATGAGGTTGCTCAGTCTCCGCTGCGTCGCTGTGCTTGTGAGGGGTAGCCGCTTTCCCTGGTTTAGTCAGCTCCGTTCGCAGCATATCGGCATAGAGGGCGCTGTCGTGCTGTGTCTGTGCGGCCAGGAATGCGCCGATCTGCTTGATGTCGTCGTCCGTCAGGTTGTGCGGCGGCTGGTC
Organism: Cyanobacteria bacterium J069; assembly: GCA_003695655.1. Classification (GTDB taxonomy): domain Bacteria; phylum Cyanobacteriota; class Cyanobacteriia; order Elainellales; family Elainellaceae; genus Thermoleptolyngbya. The sequence goes on along the minus strand of RFIF01000176.1, from coordinate 2,180 downwards.
GATTTCGACGGTGTAGCAGTGGCCGTTGATTATGCTGGGCGGCGCGACGACGTAGCGTCCCTCCCCCTGAATATCCAGTCCGGGGATTTTGCGGCTGGGCAGCGTGAGGCCAGGGGCGACGTGGAAATAGAGATGCCGCCCGCGAGCGGTTCGCACGGTATGCGTTGCGACCAGGGCAGGGCAGGCGGCGCTGAAGGCTTCATATAATCCCGGAGCATCGAAATCGAAAACGAGCAGACTGCTCACCGCGCCCGTGACGACGCCAATAGCCTTGTACTGCTCATAGCGGAACCAAGTGTCGAGTTCATGCGCCTCTGGCAGGCGGCGCTGGTAATCCTTCCACGGGATAGCGGGCTGCTTGGGTGAACGGTTTGAGTGCCCTTGCCGGGATCCGGGCGGGAAATCGCCAACGAGCGGGATAATGCTGTAACCAAGCTTACGATAGTGCCACGCAGAATGATGCAGGGAACGCCAAGACTGAACAGCCTCGCTTGTTTGTGCGCTGTCAGATTTTTGGGCGGCTGTCGGTCGAGCGAAAGTGTCCACACAAAACCTTTTTACCCCGGTTAAACGCCGTCAGGCTTGATTTTGAGATGGGCTTTGGGGGCTGTTTTGAGAGTAGTTTCCCTTATTGAGGGGAAAACTGTCTCTTGTTCATCATCCTGGCCTACGGTATTCTGTGTAGTAGGATGAAGCCCGCCGAGGCCCATTCGCCTGACGAGGATAAACACCCGCTTGGAGTTGTTACCGGTTTGTGGGCGGGTGTTTAGCGTTTATAGGGTTGTTAACGTAATTTAGCGGAAAACTATAACGCGCGATTTTGGAAATGCAAGTGTATAACTCCCGTTTTCCCAAACAATCCAAGCTCCAGTTAAAACTGCCTCTTGTTCATCCTCCATCCCCACTGTATTCTCAGTAGTTGAAAGGTAAAGCTCAAGCAGCATTTCCTGGACTTTTTTCTGAACACCCGCTCTTGGGATTCTTGTTGTTGGCGGGTGTTTGGCGTTTATATGGGGTTGTTAAGTAACTTTAGCGGAAAACTATAACGCGCAATTTTGGAAATGCAAGCGCAATTTTGCAGGGGGTGACGGGATTTTTTTTTCGAGGCCGTCTCGCCCCTTTTTTTGTGTTGGGGCGTTTTAGAACCTCGCTCCTCCTGAACCTGCATCTATACAGATCCACCATAACTGAAAACGTATGTTAAAAAGTGACTCTTTGGAAAAACTTTTGTCTCTTCTTTCGCGGTCACGGCGCAAACGCTGGCACGGGGCGGGCAGGCTTCCGGCGGCTGGTAGTCCGTTGGGGGCAGGTTAGAAAAACGGGTGCGCGATTTTACCGGGGGGGAACATCAATTGATTATAAGTGTCTCTGATTCATCTATCTCATTGTTTTGTCTTCTCTGCGCCTCTGTGGTGAATACATCTGTTTTTCCCCTACGGCAGTTCCACGTAATCGCGGCCATCGTCCGTCAGCAGACGCGGAAAACCCGGCGCGGCGGCATCGTATAAGCCCACGATCAGGCGGCCTGTGCGCGCAGATGCATCCAGCAGATGCGCGTCGCTGATGTACTCGCCGGGCAGCCAGCCGGTTGTTGGGCGTGTGTTGGCGGCGGGCTGCTGGTCGCTCTGCGCGATGATCTGGCCGTCTGCGCCGAGCATCTGCACAAAGACGGTGTAGGCTGTCGGCGAAGTGTCGTCGGCGCGCCAGATCAGCGTGACGCACAGTTTGCCTGCGTCCGGTTCGACCGTGACGCCGACCAGCTCGCCCACGCCGGGGAAGGTCGCGCCGAGCGGTTCGGCATAGGCGGGCGCTTCAAAGGTGCGCGGCGGGTCAAAGATGCTGTAGTCGGCCAGCGCCACATCACCGATCAGCAGCCGGGCAGTCCCACCCTGGCCGGGCGGCACGACGAAACGCAGCCAGTTGATCAGCGGCTGCGATCCGGACTGCACGGGCAGCTCCAGCCGCCAGCCATCTCCCACCAGCGCTGCGCTGGACTCCTCCAGGTTGGCGGGCAGCAGCACCGTCACATCAAACGGGATGCCTGTTTGCGGGGCGTTAGCTGCCAGCGCAACGGGGGCAGTCACTGCGTCGGGGTAGGGCGGGCCGCTGGCAGCGATGGCGTCGTCCAGCGTGTAGCGCTTGCCTGCGGGATGCCCCTCAGCGCTGAGCAGGTCATAGCC
>RFIF01000175.1 GCA_003695655.1 Cyanobacteria bacterium J069 | reverse complement strand
GTCGCGTCAAGGCACTCGCTTCGACCGACAGGCGTACCGTCAACGTAACCGAGTCGAGAGAGCCATCAACCGGCTCAAGCAGTTTCGTCGCATTGCCACGCGCTACGAGAAGCGGGCAGAGAATTATCTGGCGATGCTCACTCTTGCTTCCATCCTGCTTTGGCTTTAGGTTTTAAAACACGCCCTAGGGACAATTTGCAGATGGTGCTGTGGCAAATCAAGCGGAAACTCCAGCACAAAGGTCGTTTGCACCGGGGCGCTTTCAACCCAAAGTCGCCCACCCATCAAGGTGGCTAATTTTTTCACCAGCGCCAGTCCGAGTCCAGTGCCGCCGTGCTTCCAGGGGTCGTTGTTGGGAATGCGGTAGAACTTTTCAAAAATGCGATCGCGCTCTTGGTTGGGGATTTCCACACCCGTATTGGTAATGCAAATCCGCAAGCGACGGGGCGGAGAGGAGACTTCATGTCGAGGCAGCAAGGTTTTGGTGGGCGCACCCGCCTCGGACTGGAGTGGATGGGCCGCAACCGTCGCCTGTTCTTCAGCCCGGAGAGCAGCGGGGGCATCTTCGACAGTTTCTATCAGAATTTGAATGGTTTCTCCGGCAGGCGTATATTTGCAGGCATTGTGCAGCAGTTCGGAGAGGATGCGCTCTAAATAGTTCAAATCGGTGGTAAAAGGCACCAGATCGTCTGGAATGTGGATGTCTAACTGCTGTTGCTGGCTATGAATGCTCTGCAAAAACGGTTCGGCTATGTGAGGCAAGATATCGCGCAGGTCTACGGTCGTCAGCATGAGCGGCTCGGTTTCTGACTCAATTCGCGCCAGATCGAGCAGGTCGTTAATCAGACTAATTTCCCGCAGACTCTCTTCTTTGAGAATTTGCAGATAGGGCGCGGTGTGGAGATGCAACTGTGTGGCGAGGGGTTGATCCCGTAGGTCGCTTGTGAGGTGAGTGACATCACGCAGCGTAATTTCGAGCATCTGCGTGGCCATCGTGATGTTAGACAGCGGCGTGCGCAGCTCATGAGAGACGGTATCCAGAAAGTCGTCCTTGAGCTTGTTGAGGCGTTCTAGCTCAGCGACCTGAGTTTGCGCCGCTTGAAACAGACGCGCCTGGCGAATGGCGATCGCACATTGAATGGCGACCTGTTCCGCCAGCCGAATTTCCTGCTCGGTAAATATGCGCTCTGCCGGACAGACCATCGTCAAAATGCCCAAATTTCCCTGTTCGTCAGCAATGGGGCAGCGAAACAGCCCAACCCACCCCACCAGGGGATGCACACCGCAGCTATGGGTATGGGAGTTGGCGTGAATCGCCGCTTCCAGGTCGTGATGGTCTTCACAGCGAAACTGGAGGCCGCGGATGGGGGGGAGGTTGATGGGAAACTCGTAGACAATCTGATAGGTTTTGCTGTCGCCGCTAAAAAAACCGACCTCGCAAGTATCCAGATGGAGTTGTTCCGCTAGCTCTTGCACGGCGGTTTGCAAAATCTGGCGCTCGTCGAGGCTGTCGCGCAGGCGATCGCTAATCCGCCGCAGCATCGCTTCAAAATCGAGCGACTGTTTTAGCTCGACAGTGCGCTGCTGTACCTTATCTTCCAGGTTAAGGTTGAGCTGCTGTACTTGGTGATATAGCTCGGCCTGCTGGAGGGCGATCGCGATTTGGTCGGCAATATGTTGCAGCAAATCTGCCTCGCTGGGCTGCCACTGTCGATAGCCGCCGCAACTATGCACAATCAGCAGTCCCCAGAGCTTGGGACTGACCCAGGGGTTAGTGGCGTGGGGAGAGGCGTCTGTCCCGCCTGCGGGTTGGATGGGGTTGCGCTGCAAAATTGCCGCCACCATTTTGGATTTGATCTGAAACTGCTGCATGTATTCGGTCAGGCAGCCAGCCCAATCGTCTCGATAGACATTGTCCACCACCCGCGTTTTGTGCTGCTGATAAAACTCGCGGCAGCTTCCGGCAAAGCATCGATCTTCTAATACCGTTTCAAACGCCAGCGGATAGTCTGGGTTCACCGATTCTTGAATCACCATGCCGCCTTCGTGACCCGTCAGCCGAAAAATCAGCGCCCGATCGACCTGGAGCACCTGGCGCACTTCATCCACCGCCGTAGACAAAATCACGTCTACGCTGAGCGACTGGCGGACACGCTGGGTGATGCCCCGCAGCAGATGTTCGCGCTGGGTCTGCTGGCGCAACTGTTCTTCCATTTGGCGGCGATCGCCAATATCGCGCAGCGTTACCAGACAAAGGTCAGGCAGGGCATGATACACCAAGCGGTAGGACACCAGGTGAACCACGCCGCTCGGCAGCAGGATATCTAGCTCACCCAGGCGCGGCTCGCTCGGTTTTGGGCTGCTGTGCACCGCCCAGTTGGGTTCTGGGTGGATAGCTGTGGGCAGAACCGCCGCTGCGGGTTGATGCATCAGTTCTGCGGGCGATCGCCCCAGCAGCTTGCAGGCGGCCGGATTGCAGCCCACAATCCGGCTGGCAGGGTCAATAGCCACAACCCCGTCTAAAAAAGTATCAAATAGGGCCCAAATAGGCTGAACGTCAAGTGACATGGGCACACGATGCAGTCGTCTTGCGGACAAGGTATCTCAATGCTACGATGACTATTTAATATCAGGAAGTGATCATTCGAGAGTAAATTCAAGGTATCAGGACAATTTAGCCGGGAATCTTTAGGAAACCGAGAGATCCTAAGGAATCTGTCATCAGAGACAGAAAATACACGAATGAATCAGCTTAATTTTATCTCAGAATTCTTATCTCAGAATTCTGAGATAAAAGGGTTACCTCCTATGCCAAAGCTCTGGGTGCCAAAGCTCTGAATGTAACTAGCGTGGTTGGGTCAGCGTGCGGGCGCATCCATGACCCCAATCCACAGCGACAACCCAAATCCCAGTCAGATTAATCAGATTAAAAGGTCGGAGGGGAACCTTTTCATAATTCCCCTTTAGTCTAGACCATTACCCGCGTCGGCCTGGTAAATCGGTCAACCGCCTGGGCGATCGCCCCCCGCTTCTTGCCCAAAGCCCGCTGCACCCGTGGCAAATCGTCCCAGGCTAAGGCCGCAGCAAAATCCAGGCATCGTCCTCCCAGACCACGCCACAGGCATCGCCTGCCGCAGGCGGAAACTGCCCTCCAAGCTGAGTCACCATCAATCGACCGAGGGGCGTGTCCACCACCAATTCCCAAATTTGCCCGATATAGGTCACCTGACGGACGGTGGCGGCGATCGCCCCAGGATCAGCCGATGCCACCAGCCGCAGCCGCTCGGGCCGCAGCATCACGGTCGCCGTTCCGCCCACAGCAGGCGTCAAATCCCCAACCAGCACGCGAACGGACACCCCGTTAACAGCCACCGTCGCCCACGTGGACTCCACAGATAGCACCGCGCCCTTCAAAAAATTCGCCTTGCCGATGAACTGCGCCACAAAATGCGACGCGGGCCAGTTGTAGATGTCTTTGGGGCTGCCAAGCTGCTGCACCTGCCCATTGTGCATCACCGCCAGGCGATCGCTCAGGGCCAGCGCCTCTTCCTGGTCATGCGTCACATAGATAAAGGTCAGGCCCGTTTGCCGCTGAAGCTCGCGCAGCTCTTGCCGCACCTCTTCGCGGATTTTGGCATCCAGCGCCGACAGGGGTTCGTCCAATAGCAGCACTTTGGGCCGACTGATCAGCGCCCGCGCCAGGGCCACGCGCTGCTGCTGCCCACCCGAAAGCTGCGACGGACGGCGATCGCCCAACCCTTCAATCCGAAACATCCGCATCGCCTCCGCCACCCGCGGCTCAGCCTCGCCCCGCCCCACCTGGGCAATTTGCAGCGGATAGGCAATGTTTTCCGCCACCGTCATGTGGGGAAACAGCGCATAGCTCTGAAACACCGTATGCACCGCTCGCCGATAGGGCGGCAGCGTGGTCACGTCTTCACCGCCAATCGACACCTGCCCATATTCGGGAATCTCGAACCCGCCAATCAGCCGCAGCGTCGTCGTCTTGCCCGACCCGCTCGACCCCAGCAGCGAAAAAAATTCCCCCGGCTGCACCGCCAGCGTCACATCTCGCACCGCGTAGACTTCCTTTTGCCCACTGCCGTAGATTTTGCTGACGTTCTTCAGTGATACCAAACTCTCACTGTTCATCTCTTTCACCCCATCACCCCATCACTCCAGCACCCCATCACCCCTCCCGCTGCGCCCTCTGACTCAGCAACACCAGCATCGTGCTGACCGTCAGAATGAGGGTGGCGATCGCCGCGATTTCGGGCGTAATGTTGGTGCGGAGTCGTCCCCAAATCTCCATCGGCAGCGTGTTCTCGCGCCCCGTCAGGAAAATCGTGACGACGACCTCATCAAACGACAGCGTGAAAGCGAGTAGCCCACCAGCAATCACAGCGCTGCGGATATAGGGAAACAGCACATCACGAAACACCTGGACAGGCGTGGCTCCCAGGTCGTAAGCGGCTTCCTCCAGGCTGCGGGGAAACTGGCTGAGCCGAGTGAGCATGGGCCCCAGCGCCACGGGCAGCCCAAACATCGCGTGTCCCAAGATCACCGTCCACAGCGACAGCGGCAGCCCCAGGTCGGAAAAATAGGCCAGCATGGCTACGCCCGTGACAATTCCCGGCAGCAAAATCGGCAGATTCAGCGCGATGCGAAAGGCGTTTTTGCCCCAAAACTGGTAGCGATAAATGGCAAAGGCCGCCAGCAGCGCAAAGCCCGATGCCAGCACTGTCGCCACCGCTGCCACCTGGAGCGAGTTGCCCAACGCCGCGCGCATGGCTGTATCTTGCAGCGCCGTGCTGTACCAGCGAGTGGTGAAACCTTTGAACGGCAGCGACAAAATCCTGGAATCGTTGACGCTCATCAGCACCAGCACGGCGATCGGCAGATACAAAAAGCCAAACACCAGCACGGCCCACAGCCCCAATGCCCAGGGTCGGCGGTGGGTCTGGCGAGGGGCGATCGCGCAGGGATCAGCCAGTGCGTCGTTGACTGGAGGAGAGGAAGCCGTCATAGCAATCGAGATGAAGAGCCGAGATGAAGAGCCGAGATGAATAGCCGAGATGGATTAAGGGGCGATCGCCTTTCGGCATATTTCCAGCAATCTCTTTCCAGTATCCCGCAAGCAGCGCTGCCCAGGTGTTTATGGGAGACAGCTTTCACGGGTTGGGGGGTAGAGTCGCGCTGTTTCATGGCAAAGCGCACGCTGACGAGATTCCATCCTGGACAATTCCAGGCAACTCAAGCCAAACTTAACAATAGTTAACAAAGTGGGTAAACAGCGGATTAGACAAAGCTAAACCAAAGCTAAACCCGGTTTTTACCCGCGCCACAAAGCCGATTCCTGACCCCACCTATTGTTCCTTAAGATGCCTAAACGCACTTCACCCAAAGACTTACAACATTGGGAAGATGCTACCGATTTGGAGCATCTAGTGGTGGATAAGCGATCGCACAAACGCGCCACGCCTGCCAAGGGTCGCCGCCGCAATCGCCGCTATGAGAAGCGTCTGATCAATCACTATCTCGACAATGCAGACGACTTGGAGCGGGAACTGGAACCGCCGGGAGATTTGCCGGACTCGGTCAATGGCTGGGTCGATGGCTAAACCAGGCAGGCGATCGCCCCCACTCGCTAGCATAGAGAGGGCGCGGATGCTTTTCCCGCCAAGTTAACCCGTTTTATGCGAGGGCTAAGTTGTGGCCGTTGATCAGTCGTCTGGTGTAGCAGATTTCCAAAAGTCAGAACTGGCGCAACCAGCGGCGATCGCCACGCTGTTGCAAGCAGCAGCGGCATGGCGGGGAGAAGGGGGCGATCGCCCGTCGGCGCAGGCGATGGTGTCGGCGCTGCTGGCTGCGGAATCGGCCGCACGGCAGCAGAAAACGCCCCTCGCCTTTGAACCGCTGCTGGGAGAATGGCGGCTCTGCTTCACCACCGCCACGCGCAAGGCCCGCAGGCGCGGCATTGTGCTGGGGCCGGGGTTCTATATGCCGGGGTTTGTGCCTGCCCAGATCGGCTTTGCCTCAGATGATCCGGCATCAAACCAGGGCACGATTAGCAATCAGGTCAAGCTGGGCGGACTGTGGCTGCGGTTCACTGGGCCCTGTCGCTTTCAGCCGAAGAAGAGTCTGCTGGCGTTCGACTTTACCCAGGTGGCGGTCGGGCTGGGCGAGGGGCGGGTGCTGTGGCAGCGGACATTGCGCGAAGAGTCGGTTGAGGACTTTGTGCAGCGGGCGATCGCCAAGCTCCCCTTTTTCGCGTTCTTTCAGGCAACACCAGATTTTGTGGCGGCGCGGGGCCGAGGCGGCGGATTGGCTTTGTGGGTCAGGGCTGGGGCGAGTCCGTTGGCGGCTCGGTCTGCACGGCTGGCGGAGCGCCAGTGAGGGGATTAGCAGTCGCTTCCAGGGGCGATTTTGAGGGAGCGCTCTCAGAAATTTCTGCTGCTGGCGCGGTGGCAGCAATAGATTTGGATAGCAATTGCTCAATCTCTACCGAGGGCTGGGGCAGGGTCTCCACATCGGTGATGCGTTCGGGCAGCAGGCGAGCTGTGGGGTTGCTGCCACCCAAGCGCTTCAGCATTTTGGACTTGGGGTTGTGCCAAAGATACAGCAGGCGATCGCCCTTTTGAAACACGTCCGTTGAGGCGATTTGGAACTGCCCTTCCCGCTCTACCAGCAGCGGCATCAGTTTTCCATCGGCAATCAATGTCGCTATATGCACCTGCTGCTCCACCAGCGTCGGTTCCTGAAGAAAAATTTCTCCCAGGCGCACGTCCCGATCTGCCAGATAGCGGTTCCAGGTTTTCAGCGGCATTTTGGGAACGAAGGCAGGCTGCACTTTGGGAG
>RFIF01000174.1 GCA_003695655.1 Cyanobacteria bacterium J069 | reverse complement strand
GATGAGGAGAGGGGGAGATGAGGAGAGGGGGAGATGAGGAGAGGGGGAGAGGGGGAGAAAAGACACCTCATCCCATCATCCCATCATCACCTCATCCCATCATCCCATCATCACCTCATCACCTCATCCCATCATCACCTCATCCCATCATCACCTCATCCCATCATCACCTCATCCCATCACTCCTACGGCCGTCGCTGCAAATAGCGCAGCACGTCGCCCGGATCAGGCTGGACGATCAGGCCGTTTTCCGGCAGGTGGACGACGCGGCTCCACTCGATGCGCTCGGCGTAGTGCAGCAGGTGCAGCCGATCGATCGCCCTTTGGGTGTCGGCGGGGGAGCCGACGAGATAGTGGCGCAGACGGGGGCGGTGGGGCGGCTGGGGAAACAGCGGCGGCAGCGCCGAAGACATGGCGAACTGGGCTGCTTCCGAGGACGGAGGCAGCGAAACGAGTTGAATTTGCAGCATTCAGGGTTTCCTCTGGTTGAAACGTGGTTTAGGGAAACCCCGAAAACCGGCCGCCCGGAGACAATAAAGCGTTGTTCAGAGCGGCTTAGAATGAGCAAAGCCCTGAGACAGGCTGGGACTGTCGATGGGTCAGGTATTGGTAGATGTTGGCGCATCTACCAATGCCGTAAAACGACTAACGACCAGATTTTCGGGGATACAAGTCGGCTGCGTGAAGTCAGAATCAACTAGCAGCTTGATGGATGATTGTAGTAGAGGCGATCGCCCTTTGCAAGGAAAAATTGCAAGAGTTTGGATTCGGGATTTGAGATGAAACGCGAGGATGTGATTGCGCTGGTGCAAGCTCATCGTGTTCAGCTTCAGGCGCTGGGCGTAAAGTCGCTCGACCTATTTGGCTCGGTCGCCCGCGACGAGGCGCGTCCCGATAGCGACGTGGATTTTTTGGTGGAGTTTGCCATCGAAGCCAGTTTGTTTGACCTATTTCGCGTCAAGCATTTCCTGGAAGATCTGTTAGAAAAAGACATCGATCTGGGAACCCAAGATTCCTTGCGCGAGCATTTGCGAGAACCTGTCCTCAAGGATGTAGTCCGTGTCTTCTAGAGAATGGCCGTTGCGAATTCAAGATATTTTGGAGGCGATCGCCAGCATTCAAGCCCGCACGGCGGGAATGTCGCTAGAAGAATTTGAGGCAAATGACACAGTCTACAAAGCCGTGCTGTATGACTTTGTGATTATTGGAGAAGCGTCAGCGAACGTTCCAATCGAATTGCAGCAACGGTATCCAGAGATTCCCTGGCGACTGATGCAAGACATGCGAAACGTCATGGCTCATGAATACTTTCGGATCAACCTGCCGCTGACCTGGCGAACGCTGGAGCGGAGCTTGCCGCCGCTAGTGCCGCAGTTGCAGGCGCTGCTGGCACAAGAGATTGCAGAATCCTGAGCATCAAAGAGAACTGGACTCTATGCTCGTCAGCCTCAGACCCAGCGAATACAATAAAGCCAGCGCCAAGAAAAATCGCCCCGGACATCGCCCCATGACCAAAAACTGGGCCCTTGCCATCGGCATAAACCAGTACAATCCCAATTACTTTTCGCCGCTGCGGTATGCCAAACGGGATGCCGAGCAGATGCGTGATTTTTTCTACGAAGCTGGGTTTGATGAGGTCTGCTTTTTTTCAGACGACTCGCCGCCACTAACATTGCCCAACGGTGAACCCCTCTCTACTTATCCATCCTGTGGACACCTGCAATCCTTTTTGGACTATCGATTTGAGCGTCCTTTTTTGTCCGCAGGCGATAACTGCTGGTTTTTCTTTGCAGGGCACGGGATGCAGCAGGCAAACCGCGATTACCTAATGCCCATCGACGCCAATCCCCGGAATATGGGCATCGCCCTATCCGTCAGCTATGTGCGTGAACGCCTCAGCCGATCGGGTGCAGACAATGTGATCTTAATGCTGGATGCTTGCCGTAGTGAGGGTGGACGAGACGGACGCGGCATCGGTAGCGAAACTCAGCAGGGCATTATCACCATCTCCGCCTGTAGCCCCACCGAAAAATCTTGGGAAATCGAAACGCTTCAGCAAGGCGCATTTACTTATGCGCTGCTAGAGGCACTGCGCCTCGGCGGAGAACGCAATTGCGCCACCGTGGAACGGCTCAGCCAGTATCTCCGCTATCGAGTGCCTGAACTGTGTAAACAGCACAACAAAGCGCCTGCTCAAATGCCGCGTATCAGCGCCGATCCTGCCGAAAAGCTGCATTTTATCCTGCGACCGCAGTTTGCCACCCTAACAGATATCAACGTACTAAAAACTGATGCCTATCGCGCTGCTCAACTTGAGGACAATCTAGATCTGGCAGAACAAATCTGGATTCGGGTGCTGACGACGGCACAGGGGCGTGACATGGAGGCGATCCGCGCTCTGCAAAAGATTGCAGTGCAAAAAGGCAGCCGCCCCTCTTCTTCCAGCCTAGCCTCGGCATCAACCCCTCCACCGACTTCAGCTAGCCAACCCAGCAGCAGAAGTGCTGTCGAGCCTCCTCGTCCAGAGCGCCCAAATCCTGTGCAATCAATCCAAAAAGATTCTGTCGTGCCTGTGACGCAGAGTCATAGCGGCTCAGAAGATAACCTGAGTTCTGAAAAGGGCATCGACTATACGAACTTGCGCAACCTGCTGAAGGTGCAGGACTGGTATGCAGCGGACCAAGAAACCTATCGGGTAATGATCACTGCCGTTGGCAAAAAGGATGGAGAGTGGTTTACCAAAGATGAACTGCTGAACTTTCCCTGCACCGACCTGAAAACGATCGATCGCCTCTGGGTGAAATATAGCCAGGGGCGCTTTGGCTTTAGCGTACAGAAAAAAATCTATGTCGAATGTGGTGGTAAGCTAGACGGCAATTATCCAAGCGATGAGATTTGGAATAAGTTTGGCGATCGCGTTGGTTGGCGCAAACAAAACAAGTGGCAAAACTACTCCGACCTAAACCCCTC
>RFIF01000173.1 GCA_003695655.1 Cyanobacteria bacterium J069 | reverse complement strand
CTGCTGCTGCACGGCTTGCAGGTTGACCTCGGCAGCTTCAGTGCGGTTGGTGGGGACTTTGAGCCGCGATCGCCCAGTGCTGGCCGGCCGCAAAAACAGGTATGCATAATAGCCCAGCGCCCCCAGCAGCGCCACCAGCAGCACCAGCACGCCTCCAATGACTAAATTTGCCAGGGTTGCTGATACGGCCGCCAACTGCGCATAAAGCTGCGTCAGCGATGTGACCAGCCACAACGCAACCCCCAGCCCCATCAGCAGAGCAAGCAAGATGACCAGCAGGCGCGATCGCGTCATGGGCAAAGCACGTCAGACACAGCAAAAAGTGATAGGCACCCCGATCCGCGCGACAAGCAGGGCAGGTGGGGTGTCTCGATTCTAGCTTCCGGTAGATTGCCAGCGTGGCCGCTGCCAGCATAGTTCAGGTGGGAATCACCTAAAAATTGCGGTATGGCCAGAGCCACACCGCAATCCAAATTGCTATCAAATCAAAATCGTTAACTCCTCAGTTGCCCAAACCGCAAGCTCAGTCTCTCAGCAACCAGCACAAAACCAGGTTGCTAAGACGATCATGCAATAGCGTACAACAGCTCATGCAGCAGCTCTTGCCCAAGCCGCTCACGCACCCAGCATTCGTCTGAGCAATGAGAAAGACTCAGCACAGAAAAAGCTCCAGTGAACTGAAGCCCAAAAGTTAACGATTTAGGACAAACAAGTCCTCAAAACAGCGCAGGCCCACGGAGGCTTCTACATGCCGCCGTTGCGAGGAGGGCGGCCACCGCCACCGCCGCCTTCACGGGGCTTGGCCTTGTTAACGCGGATCTCACGACCGAGCCACTCAGCACCATCGAGGTCGGCGATCGCCTTATCTTCTTGCTCTTCGTCTTCCATCTCTACAAAGGCGAAACCTCTTTTTCTGCCAGTTTCGCGGTCTGTTGGCAAGCTGACACGGCTCACCTTTCCATACTCAGCAAACACTTCACGCAAATCTTCTTCGGTAGCCTGAAAAGACAGGTTGCCAACGTAAATAGTCACGATCCTCTCCAAACCTAATAACGCGGGGGGGGCGCGCTCGATGAATGAACCAAAATTAGCAAACGCTAAACCTTTAGTCTTCCATGAATCGAGCGTTACTTCGCTGTCATCATAGCTGATCTATTAGTAAATGGCAGTAGGATGTCAGCAAAACGTATATATCTTTTGCCGAAAATTCTGACCTGCGGCTGCGTGCGTCACAAATGCTCGTTTTGGCACAACTCTAGGGGTTGAGTAGAGACTGGCACATAACCCCTAGGAATCCTCTACCGGTAGGGCTTACAGCAGTTGCACAGAAAGCCTGGATTCCTAAATTGATCAGCGGTTTTTTGTAGCCTAGATAACATTAAAAGCTCTCAAACTTTGACCGAAGCTTGACAATTGAGCGGCGATTCTTGGTTGCAGGACGTAATCTTAGAACCTCGCTTTACGGCTGCTTTCATTGCATAGTCTGGCAGGCAATCCGGGCGGGCGATCGCATTCCTGGATCGCCTTTTGGCCGCAGCCTCACAGCAACGGTTAAATCTGCATCAAGTCGGGATAGCGGGCAATCAGTTCATCGCGACTGAGGCTGGAGGATTCATCCTGCGGGGCCCAAAGTAGCTCATACACCAGCAGATAGTCGGGTGGCAGGCTGCCCAATCGCCGCAGGGCAGCCGTGAGCGCTTCCGTCGAGCGGATCTCGCCAAACAGGGGGCGATCGTCTGCTGTGCCCACCAGCAGCGTTACGACAATATAGGCTGCGGGATCGCGGTCGAGCGGCTGGGCAGGGGGCTGCTGGCGCAGGCGACCGCCAATGTTCACCAGGGTTTCGGCGCTCAGTTTGCTACGTTCCCCCAGGGAAAGCTGCTCAAACAGGCGCGTCCCGGCTTCGCGGCTGTTGACCGTTTGGGAGCTGGCGCGGACATGCGTCCAATATTCGGGCGATCGCAGCAGCGCCAGGACTGTTTCTCGCAGCATTTCCGACAGACCCTCCTGGCTGCCCCAGTTGGCTTGCGTTGCCAGTGCATTCAGGCGGCGCTGCAACTCCCGAGCGTTAGCCAGCAAAGCAATTTGCACCTGGGAAACCGTGACGATGTTGTTATGGAGTTCGCTGGCAGATCCCGCTGGCGCAGTCGTTGTGCCGCTGTTGCCCGATCCCGCCCGCACGTAGTTCAGCACCACGGGCAACAGCGCAAACCCAACGATCGCCAGAATGAACACAAAGCCCAGATCCACCCCGCCGCCGCCCACGGGCACCACCACGGTCGGCGCAGGCCGATAGCCATAGTCGGGCACGGGCACAAACACAGGCCCTGGCATGGGTCTGGAATAGTAGCCACCACCTGCGGGCGATCGCGGCATCGGTTGAGGCGCAGAGGGCGCAGGCGATGACCCAAATCCGCCCCCGCGCGCCCGGCCGCCCATCAACGTCTCGGCAAGGAGAGACGCGGGCACCTGACCAGGCGACTCTGCCCGATCTGCCTCAGTTGCCATGACTGCTGGGGGGTGCAATATCTGGCTGTGAGCGTGCAGCGGGTGCGGGCGACTCACGCCATAGAGAAACGCCACGCTAACTCCCAAAATCAGCACAAGGGTCAACATGAGCGCACGCAGATTGCGATTTTGCAGCATGGAAAATCTCCGGGAAATCGAGCAAGCGAGGACAGTCGCAGGGGCAACAGGTCAAGGGGGAGGTTTGAACGTCAAGCGTAACAGGCTAGAGCGGCGTCAATTTGTCTTCACCGGCTCGCCCAAGTGCTATAAAGCCTTCACCGGCTCGCCCAAGTGCTATAAAGCATCGACATACCACGCTCCCCATTTTTGCTGATGTGCGCTACGGCTGCGTGGGGGCTTAACAGTTTGCTAAATTTTGCTGAATTCGTCGCTCGCTAAAATCAGCCGTTTGCTAAAAACAGGCCTGTCTCAGTGCAGATGCCGTGCAGGGGACGATCCCACGGGTCTCGCGGCAGGCGCGGCACGCGGGCATACTCAAATACAATGCCGACAGTGGGCTTGCTGCGCCACGGAGACTTGCTTAGCATCCGGTCATAAAAGCCGCCGCCATAGCCCAGCCGATAGCCCTGCACGTCGCAGGCCAGCGCTGGCACGAGGATCAGATCGACCTCCGCCGGATTGAGCTGGAGCGAGCTGGGGTGTGGTTCGGGAATGCCAAACATGCCGGTTTGTAGCGGGTAGGCGCGGGGCATTCCGGCGCCATCTGGCGACCAGCGATGCCAGATCAGGTCTTTTTCGACGCAGCGAGGAAACCCCCAGCGCTTGGGCAAGCGAAACAGCGGGCTGAGGTCGGGTTCTTGTCGCACGCTGAAGTAGACCAGAATGGTGCGGGCCTGAACAAATCCATCCCAGCTTTGCAGATGGGCACAGAGGCGATCGCTCTTTTGCCGCCAAAGGTCGGGGTGAATCGACTGGCGGGCTTTGAGCAGCGATCGTCGCAGGATCGCTTTTTCTTGGGCGCGGTCAGATGGGGAAGCAGCGGTGAGATCCAAGGGTTTAGGGTTTGGGGGTTGAGGAAGATTGCTCAAAGTCCCGTTTGTCAAGAGGGACAGGACTTATGCAGTTGAAACGAGTTTTATAGATTCTGGATAATTTTTTGCGGGCGCAGCCCGCGAAGAATTATCCAGCTGCGTAAGTTTTAGGGGATTTAAGAGAGATCGACTCGGATGCGAGGCTGTTGGCGATTTCCGCCTTAGCCTCTGCGTTTTAGTGAAGCCATGCCGATCGGCTAGATGCGCCGTGACGCTAAAAATCAAGGAGGAACCTGGAAAATTCAAACGCCGACATCCACCAGTAGCAACTGCATCTCATTCCAGCTGATGCCCTGCTGAAGATAGACCGGGCTGGCAGGATCATACGGCCCCTGGAGGCGATCGACGCTGAGGATTTCGGCATCGGGTGGCAGCACTGGAACATCGGGGTCGTAGGCCGTGGGGCGCATCAGAGAACTCGAAAAGCCCCGAAAGATAGCGATCTGATCTTCGCCCTCAGCAGTGCGGGCAGTGACTAGCAGAACTTCGCCGGGGCGCTTGAGGGTGTATTGTTCGAGGCGGGTTGCGGGAGGCATAGGGGAAGGGTTGCGGGAATGAGGGGGTGAGGGGGTGAGGGAGTAATGTAACAGTAGAGATGGGGAGGAATCCATCTAACCCCCAACCCTAACCCCCAACCCCTCTCGCAAAGAAGCGGAGAGCGATCGCCCTGTGCCGCCGCGCCGTACTAAGATTAGCTCTGCGGCAATGCTGACGGCAATCTCCTCTGGGGTGAGCGCGCCGATGTCTAGACCAATGGGGGCATAGATTGTGCTCAAAACACTGGGGTTAATACCGCGCTGGGCGATCGCCTGATAAACTTGCCGCACGCGCTTTTCGCTGCCGATCATGCCCAAATAGGAACAGGGAAAATGGCGCTTTAGCAAGCATTCCAGCGCCTCCAGGTCATATTGATATCCCCGCGTCACCAAGGCGGCATAGAGTTGAGTGTGGTTTTCAAGCTGACGCAAGGCATGGTCAATCGGCTCAGTAAAGATGCGAGTTGCCTGCGGGTAGCGCTCAGGATTAGCCCATTCTGAGCGATCGTCCTGCACCATCACCTGAAAATCAATCAGCGAAGCAACTCTGGCCAACTGCTCGCCCACATGCCCCGCACCCACAATCAGCAGAGCAGGCGGCGGTTGCAGCGTTTCGCTAAAGGCTGATGTGCTGAGCAACCCGGACTGCCCATTGGCAGCATCGCGCAGCATATAGGGAAACTGCTCGGCGGCAAATGGCGTCACCAGCGTCACGGGTTGCCCAGCCTGGAGGCGATCGCAAATTTCCTGGGCCAGGGCGATCGCTTCTGCACCTTGCCAGCGCTCCACCCACACCTGCATCAGCCCGCCGCATACGCCCTGAATCTCGCGATTCGGCACACCCGACAGGTCGATTTGCACCCGCTGCTTTTCGCCTGATTCCAGCACCTCTAGCGCAGCGCGGATCACCTTCGCCTCGCCCGCGCCGCCGCCAATCGTGCCCCAAATTTGTCCTTCTTCCCACACCAGCATCCGCGCCCCTACCTCACGCGGCACCGACCCCTGTACCTGGATAACAGTGGCCAGCACAACAGAACGATTTTTGGCAGAATCGCCATGCGAATCGCGCAGAAGAATCGCGAGTTTGGAAAAGCAGTGGGTAGACATAAGGGCAACATCTGATGAGGAGATGATGGGATGAGGTGATGACGAGCGTCCACGGTCTGTAGCCTCCCCATCCCCTCATCTCTTCATCTCCCTATCTCCTCATCGCTCTTTATTCCGACGTGCCAAAGCGCAGCGTCATAAACACAAACCGCACCACGAAAATAGCCGCCAAAATCCAGGTCGCCAGCGTGACTTCGTGGGGCTTTGCCCTGGAAGGTCTTGGCCAGGGGGTAGGCGATGAAGCCCAGAGACAGCCCGGTGGCAATGGAGAAGGAAAGCGGGATAAAGAAAATGGTGAGAAAGGCGGGGACGGCTTCGGCGGGGTCTGCCCAGCGAATGTCGGCCGCGCCCGCCATCATCAGCACACCCGTAATGACCAGCGCTGGTGTCGTGGCATAGGCAGGAATCGCTTCAAACAGCGGCACAAAAAAGATCGCCAGCGCAAACAGTAGCCCTGTCACCAGAGCCGTGAAGCCAGTGCGGCCGCCTTCCGCCACGCCCGCCGCCGACTCGACAAAAGTGGTAACGGTGGACGTGCCGACAATCGCCCCAGCGGTTGTGCCTACGGCATCCGCGAAAAGCGCCTGATTGGTGCGCGGCAGTTCGCCCGTTTCGGTTAAAAAGCCTGCTCGCTTGCCCACGCCCGACAGCGTGCCCACTGTGTCAAACATATCGACAAATAGAAACACCAGCAGCACTGCCACAAAATCAATCCAGTTTGTACCGCTGACCATGCTCAAGCCAGCAAACGCCTGGCCAAACAGATCCACCGGAAACTGGGGCGCGCCGACGATGCCCCTGGGCCAGGGCGTTACGCCCAAAATCCAGCCCAACACAGCCGTTGCCAAAATGCCCCACAGCAGCGCCCCACGCACCCGCCTCACCAAAAAGGCCGTCGTCAGGGCGATACCAAACAGCGCCAGCAGCGCATTCGGATTGCCCAATGCGCCCAGCGTGGTCTTTGTGACGGGGCTGGCCGCAATCAACCCAGCGCCGCCCGTGGCGGGGTCGCCCGCCAGCCCGATATACGCAATGAACATGCCGATGCCGACGGAGGTCGCCGTTTTCAGCGTCATCGGGATTGCGTCTACAATCTGTTTACGGACATTGGTGAACGTCAAGATGATGAAGATAATGCCTTCGACGAGCACTGCTGCCAGGGCCAGCCGCCAGTCAAAGCCGAGCGTTAGCACGACCGAATAGGCAAAAAAGGCATTGAGGCCCATGCCAGGGGCGAGGGCAAAGGGGTAATTGGCTGCCAGCGCCATTACTAGGGTGGCGATCGCCGCCGAAACGGCTGTGGCAAACACCTGTTCCCCAAACAAGTCCCTTGGCTCTTGCAAAAAGATAGCGTCCGACAAAATGAGCGGATTGACCACCAAAATGTAGGCCATGGTCATGAAAATAGTGAACCCTGCCAGCGTCTCAGTCCGGAAATTTGTGCCGTGCTGACTGAACTTGAAGAAATTTGCTAGCTTTGCCCAAAAGCCGCTGTACTGCGGCGTCGGCATACCGGGTTCCGACTGGAGAACCTCAGGCTCCATAGTGACACTCCCTCTCGCTTTAACGACAAAAAATCTACTTAATACGTAACCCTGCTGCGTGACCTTGATGCTCAACAATGCTACGTAACGGCTCCATAACAACCACGTAACACTGCCCAAAGCGGCCAATCAAAAAGGAGATTTGGCAGCCAGCAGCCGGCCTGTCAAACTCAAACAGTTCCAAACCAGGAACCTGCCTGTTCAAAGCCGGGCTTGTTTCCAAAGTCGGACTGACGCAGTGGGATGATTTTTTTGCGGGCTTAGCCCATATAAGAATCATCCAGAATCTATAAAACTCGTTTCAACTGCTTCAGTCCTGCCTGGATTCAAAGATGAAGGCCTCATGCTAGGGGGGCGGCCAGGACTTCATTGTGATTTCCGATACAGTTTCCAGGTTTTTTTAGACTGGCCAAAGCGTTTGGCAGAGGGATGCGACATCTGTCCTTTTTCCCCTGCCTGTGCTAACAAAACCAGGCAGCAGGGCATACTGATCATTAGTTCATTAGTGAATGAAGTGAATGATGAGTTCACTCGTGAATGTATTCGTATGAATGTATTCGTGATTCATTCGTGAATGCTAAAGTCTGCTCACCTGCTAACCATTCAGACCCAAGGACGATTTGAGCATGTCCATCGAGACGCTTCAACCTGCAAATCCTCGCGATGTGAACGTGTATGCGCCTTATTACCAGGGCCGCAAGCGCAACGCCCTGCCGCTGGCAATTAGCCTTTATCAAAAGGGCAACTTGGAAGGATCACGCAAAATCGAAGGTGGAGAGAGCATCCCGTTTGTGGCGAGCTGGAGCGTGTCGTCGCTGCCAGCCGACCTGACTCGCTGCCGGATGCAGTTTGATGGCAATGCCGAGCTGAGCTACGAAGTCACGCTGGCCAACTTTGAGTTTGTTGATTTTCTCATCGACGTTATTTTTTACTTCAAATCCAACCGCATGGCGGACTTTTCCCAAGGCTTTTATCGCAAGCTGCTGCGGCTTGATGAATAGCTCTCGGCTATTCTCCTTATGAATCTCCCTTGATGGATCTCCCTTGCAGCGCTTCCTAAATGAACCGCTCTCGTTAACCCTCCGTTAAACCCCCTTGTGAAAGCGAAGACCTCCTCTACAATGAGGAGAAGTCCGCTCGGTCGGGCCAGTTTTGCAGCAAAAGGTGGGTTAGTGAGTCTGTGCAGCATTTACTCGTTGGGTCTCCCGAAGCATATAGTGGCAAGTCTGCGATCATCCTGGGGCTAGCGCACCTGTTTCAAGAAAAAGGGGTGGATATTGCCTATGGCAAGCCTATGGGAACCTGTCTGAGCGAGTCAGCTACAGACACGGTAGATGAAGATGTGAGGTTTATTGCCGCCACATTG
Organism: Cyanobacteria bacterium J069; assembly: GCA_003695655.1. Lineage (GTDB taxonomy): Bacteria > Cyanobacteriota > Cyanobacteriia > Elainellales > Elainellaceae > Thermoleptolyngbya. The sequence goes on along the minus strand of RFIF01000173.1, from coordinate 1,487 downwards.
AACCTGCCCGAAAGCCGCCTGCGCCCGACGCTGCTGTCGCTTGACCCCGAGACGATCGCCCGTCGCATTCGCGGCGAAGACCAGACGGATTATCAGCCAGCCTTAACTGCCTACGAGCGGATGCAGAGCGGCAGCTTGACGCTGTTGGAAGGGCCGGGAACGCTGGATGAAGGATATCTGTTTGACCTGACGCTGTCTCAGATGGCGCAGGTGTTAGGTGCGCCCGTGCTGCTGGTGTCTCGCTATCACTCTGATCTGGTGGTGGACTCGCTAATGTCTGCGCGCCGGGTTTTGGGCGATCGCCTCCAGGGCGTCTTGCTCAACGACGTACCAATTGATCAGGTCGAGCGCGTGAATGCTACCGTCCGCCCCTTTCTAGAAAGCAAAGGCGTGCCGGTGCTGGCGGTGCTGCCTCGGAGCGATTTGCTGCGCAGCGTCAGTGTGGCGGAGTTGGTGCATCAATTGAATGCCGAAGTGTTGTGTCGTCCTGATCGGCTCGATCTGATGGTGGAAAGCCTGAAAATTGGGGCGATGAATGTGAACTCGGCGCTGAAATATTTCCGCAAATCGCGCAACATGGCGGTGGTGACGGGGGGCGATCGCCCGGACATTCAGCTCGCTGCGCTGGAAACCTCCACCCACTGCCTGATTCTCACGGGGCAAATTCCGCCCACGCCAGCGGTTTTGAGCCGCGCCGAAGACCTGGAAGTCCCGATTCTGTCAGTCGATTTGGACACGCTGACCACGGTAGAAATTATCGATCGCACGTTTGGTCAAGTGCGGCTACATGAGTCGATCAAGGTTCAGCATGTCTGCCAACTGATGCGGAGCCATTTTGATATTGAGCGGCTGATGGTGGCCCTGGGGCTAGAACCCGTTGCCACGGCGTAACTTCTCCCGGAGTCGGCGACAGGGCTAGACGCCAGGGGTTAAGGGTTTGCTCCTCCGGCTTGGGTTGAGGAATCTACACAGCACCAAGTCCCAGCCCTGCCCGCTGTCTGCTGAGTCCTAAACGCTGGTTCCTGCTTTTTTACAAAGCTTTACAATGGAAGCAGGGTTCTAGAAATAGCTAATGTCAGAAAAAATCATTAAGACCGATGCAGAGTGGAAAGCACAGCTCACGCCAGAGCAATATCACGTCACCCGCAAAAAGGGGACGGAGCGTGCCTTCACTGGGGCTTATCACGACAACAAAACGCCCGGTGTCTACAAGTGTGTTTGCTGCGGTACGCCGCTGTTTAGCTCCGAAACCAAGTTTGATTCTGGCACGGGCTGGCCGAGCTATTGGGCCCCGCTAGAAGCGGACAATGTAGGCTATGAAGAAGACCGCAGCCTGTTCATGCGTCGCGTCGAGGTGCATTGCGACACCTGCGATGCTCACCTGGGGCATGTGTTCAACGACGGCCCCGCGCCGACGGGAAAGCGCTATTGCATTAACTCCGCCTCGCTGACGTTTGAGGAGAAGCGGGGGTAGGGGAGTGATGGGG
>RFIF01000172.1 GCA_003695655.1 Cyanobacteria bacterium J069 | reverse complement strand
CAGCAGGAGCAGCCCCCGGCGGCAGCCGACCCAGCACCACGTCGCTGACGGGAAGACCGGTGGCGATCGCCTGCCGCACCGGGTGAGCCGCTGCCGATAGCCGTGACCCATCGGCCTGAATCCAGCGGTCGTCTAAATGATCTAGCGTTTCGTCTGGCCCCGGAGTGGGGGACAACCCCAGGAGCGATCGCCCTTGCCGATTGCAAACGCGGATTTCGCCCCCCCGCCCACAAACCAGCACGCCAACCCCCAGAGCTTCCAGCAGCGCTCCTGACGGTTCGTTCCCAGTTGCCATTCCCTCGCGATTGATGTCGTCGGTCTGCGCCACACTGCTCATTGCTTTACTATCAAACGGTCGCCCAAACATCGATCCAGCCTGGGAACAGAGCACTATTCAGAAAATTCTCTGTCCAATGCTTCTCATTCAGAGTGCCCACAAGGTCTCTCCTCTCAACATGCTGCTTGTCCCCATCTCAGTGGCTGACAATTCCCGACCACTGCACCTGCTTCAGTCGCTCGCGGCGATAGGAGAAAAAATGCTCCGGCGTTTGAAAGGTGCAATAGGGGGCGATCGCCACTTGCTCGGGCAACAGGCCCAGGTTTAGAAGCTGCAACTGGTTGACCCGGCGCACGTCGAGCCGGACGCGCCCTGGCTGCGGATCGGGATGCAGCGGCGGTGTGGGCAGCGTCCACAGCGCTTCTAAGACGGCCTCGATTGACTCGGCGGGCAGGCGCGTTCCGGTCGGTTCGGGGGCATCTCTTGATGGGTCTTGCGGTTTGGGGTCGGCGGATGGCGCGTACCCCCGTTCAGCAAATTCGGGGAGCACCGTCGCCCCGACTGCGGCGGCAACCGTAGTGGACACTTGATACACCTCTCCAGCGATCGCCGGGCCCAGCGCCACCCGCAAGTCTGCCAACTGGCTGCCCTGTTCCTGCAAGCGGGCGATCGCCACGGGCACAATCTCCAGAGCTGTACCCCGCCAGCCCGCGTGAACCGCCGCCACCTGCCCCGTCGCCACATCCGCAATCAGCGCGGGCACACAGTCTGCCGAACATACCCAGGCCGCCTCCAGCGCTCCTGTCGTCACGCCGCCATCCGCCTGCGGCAGTCCCGATTCATCTGCTGCTGTCGTTGCCGCTGCCCAAACCTCCGTCGTGCTCAGCACCCGATTGCCATGCACCTGCTTTACGTGCAGTGGTCGCGCCTGTGGCGCTAGCGTCAGGGTCAGATCTGCGGGCTGGCGGGGCGCAAACTGCCGTGTAAAAAAGCCATGTTCAAACCCATGCAGCAGGCTACAAGTCAAATAGGACATACCGTGCCAGTCGTGCCAGTGCCAGTCATGCATCAGGAAGTTGGGTGAAATAAGGGGTACACAGCTTGATGGTATAGCAAGTGGCGTGGGAGTGTTGGCACTGGCGAATAGTCCAGCCAGACGACAAGCCAGAATTACCGGCTCTGAACCAGTTTCTGGCTCAGTTCTAAGTTCTAATCTAAGTTCTAAACTTGGCCAACGCTGTGGGCGATCGCGCAACCCAACTCTTGCAAGACTACTTCCTCAGTCACGGTCTCCTGATTCCAGATGCGCTGATTGCCGCGACTGCCATTGAGCATCAGATTCCTCTACTCACCAAAAATCAGCGTGACTTTCGCTTTATCTCAGACCTAACCCTGCTGCCCTATCCCTAAAACCGGGGTCCATTTCATCATTAACTTCATCAGTAGACGCAACCCCTAATGATTCGTAGCCTGGAATCCTGGTGGGCTTAGGCTACATTAGAAAAAAGTTTTTGCCCCAGGAAAGTTTTCCCTCTAGGAATGACGATTCGCAATCTGCCTGCGGGCATCGCCCCCTCTGCCTACCTCGAATCGCTACGGCAGAACGACAGGTTCAAAGACTGCCGAGAGTTTTACACGTCTACCCAGGCGCAGATTCCGCTTCAGGTGCAAGCGCTGAAACAGGAGGAGCAGAAAAAAGAATCGCCCGAGGAAGAAAAGAAGCTGAAACGTGAGCCACCCGTCGAGGTACTGGCAGGGCTGCGGAAATCTGTGCAGGAAGCGCGCCAAGTGTTGCTGATTGGCAAGCCCGGATCGGGCAAGACGACTGCCCTGCGACAGTTGGTGTGGCAGGGTGTGAGCGCGTGGGCGCATGGGGCCGTGAATGAACAGGATTTGCCTATTCCAGTTTTTGTGGAACTGCGAGGACGCGACGGGAAATCTGCCAAAGCGGTCTTGGAATGGATTCAAGATGCGCTCGAAATGCATGATCAGGACATAAGCCCGGATGAGATCAAGCAACTCCTGAAACAGGATCAACTCTTGCTGCTGTTCGATGGAGTGAATGAGGCGTCGTCGGAGAGTGTAAGTGCTCTAGATACATTTCGAGAGCGCTATCCAAAAACGCCCATGATTTTTACCACGCGGGAACTGGGCGCAGGGCAAGTTTTGGGGATTGAAAAGAAGCTGGAGATGGTGCCGCTGTCTCTAGAAGAGATGCGGAGCTTCATTGACAAACGGCTGCGAGGGGAATCCGAGAAGCTGATCAATGCGATGGGCGATCGCCTCCGAGAACTGGCGGAAACGCCGATGCTGCTAAATATGTTCTGCGAGGTTTACAAACCAGAGCAGCCCATCCCACAAAACCGGGGTGAATTGTTTCGTCAGTTTGCCCGGCTTTACGACGAGAAGCATAAGCGCAGATGCCAATATGAGGGAATTGTCTACCCCGATTTTTACGATTTTCGGGATGAAGTGCTGCAACATCTCGCCTTCGAGATGCTGCAAGGGCAGGAAAAGCTAGAAGGATTGCCCCTACAGATTAAGAGAACCGACGCTGAAAAGTTGATTGAACGAGTCTTTCATCAGCGCGGCGTTGCCGATGCTCCCACCAAAGTCAAAAAGTGGCTAGATGGCTTAGTCAGATTTCACCTGCTGCAAGTTGCGAGTCACCCTAACCGAATTGAATTTCATCATCCGCTTTTTCAGGAATACTACGCCGCTGAAGCGCTACTGCCCAAACTGTCCAAACTCACCAATGACCAGCTTAAGTGCCACTACCTCAACTACCTGAAGTGGACAGAACCTCTGGCGATCGCGCTAGCACTGATAGACAAAACACGGCAAGCACTGCAAATTATGCAACTAGTGCTAGATACAGACTTAATGCTAGGTGCAAGGCTAATTTATTCTCTAGGCAAGGGATATAGCCTGATATGCAGAGGTTTGTTGGAAACGTTTAGAATTTCTGAAGTTCTAGAACAAATCGAACAACTCACATTTTTATTTGACAATTCCAAATTTCTTCATCAAGAATCGGCTAATTGGAATGATGACAAATGCATAGAAGAAGAAAGCTTATTTGTTAATTATGAAACCGATTTTCCTAGACTTCTAGAAGGGTTATGTCACCGCGATGAAGGTGTGCGAATTAATTCTGCAAAAGGACTTTCCAGACTTGCAAAAAAGCAGATTCCAGAAGCCATCACGGCACTTTCAACTGCTCTTGAAGATCCTGTTTATGAAATTCGAAATATTGCCGTCAAAACACTGGGGAAGCTTAAATTTAGAGCTAATTTATAAAGAAAATCTGAAGAGAGGCAAGTGAAACTGAGGGTGAACTTTAGGCTAAAAGAGATGCTTCTAAAGTCCGCCGATGAGTCGCCT
>RFIF01000171.1 GCA_003695655.1 Cyanobacteria bacterium J069 | reverse complement strand
GGTTAGAGATGGTTCATCAATCACTGGGCAAGACCACTGCCATGCGTGCAACCCCTCTGATGGCTGGCTGCCCAATGCGTAGGCTTGGGTTTCGTCGGCAGATTGCTCAAAGACGCTGAACTGACACGCGGGCATGGTTTGAAACAGGTGCTCGCCGCCGTCGATGTGCCACAGGTTAAAGTCGCCCCGGTGCGATCGCCCGATGCAGCCAGCCCCAAAGCCCCCCAGCGGCATTCCGTGCCAGGGGCCGTCGTCGAGGTTGCTGGCATAGCGGACGGTGTAGGGTGCGTCCCAGCCTTGCCCGATGGGGCGCGTCCAGGCGGCGGAGGGAATGTTTGGGGAACCGGGGAAATTTTTCATTTCCCGATTCTACAGCGCGAGTTGCGGGCGATCGCCCATCTAGACGTTAGATTGGGGATTTTGGATTTTGGTGATGGGTGCGCTCCCTGCCAAAATCCTGAATCTGGAATCCCAAACCGAACGTTGGCAGCAGCCTCGCGGCATAGCATTGTCTTGCTTCTCTTAGTCTTGACTTCTCTTAGTCTTGACTTCTCTTAGCCTTGCTTCTCTTACCTTGATCCCTGACGCTCAAGAGTTTTGAGGTGAATGGATGACGTGCCTTAGGCGATCGCCTCCGATGTGTTTGACAGGGCGGGAATCATGAGGCGATCGCCCGGTTCTGGGTCTAGCACTTCGGTTGCCAGGCCCGCCGCCGCCAGCAGCACCCGACATTCCGCCGGGCCGCCCCCCGCCTTCAGCAGCGACGGCAGCAGCCCCGAATAATCCACGGCTTTGCCTGCGCCCGTCGGCACCAAAAAGCGGGCGTTCGTCCATTTCGCCAGCTCCACGGCGCTGTCTTGCCCCTTGATAATCGAGCCGACCAGGGGAAGCTGTACCTCCATCAGCGGCGCGATCGCCACATCCACTGGCTCCATATCCTTCAGCGTGGGCGAGTGGAAGCCGTGCGGTTCGTAATAGAGCCGCGTGCCTGCGGTACGCCCGGTTAGCAGGTAGGCATTTTCGGTCAAAAATGGGCCAATGGGCGACCCTGGCAGCGCCTGAATCGACACCTGTTTCACGGTATGCGCCTCGCCATGCGCCAGCGACGTGATCGAGCCATAGCCCAGCTCTGTCGCCACTTTCACCGCATTGGGCGAACAGACCACCGGAATCGATTTGTCCAGCGCCTTCAGCGTTTCCACATGGGAGTGATCTTCTAGCCCCTGCGACAGCAAAATCGCGTCGATCGCCTCTGGAATGGCGGGCGCAACGCGATGCGTCACCTTCAGCAGCCACTCCTGATTGCCCACGCTCAGCGGCCCCACCAGCCAAGGGTCAAGCAGAATTCGCGTTTCGTCTAGCTCGATGAGCCAGGAGTTGTTGTCTAACCAGGTAAGATACATCACGGCGCTCTGAAGGTGCTTAATATTTCTATACCTTCATTGTAAGTCGATGGCTTGCAGGGTGGCTTGATTGAAACGAGTTTTGTGGATTTTGGATCATTTTTTACGGCGCAGTCCGCGAAAAATGATCCAACTGCATCAGTCCTCTGGACGATGTTAGAAACTTAGAAATGCGGCCGTAAGCGTTTCGCTAACACGCATAAACTGGACCATCTTTCAAAAACGCTGTAGGGTGGGAGATAATTCTCCAAAAGCGCCTCCAACCTGCGTACCGAGCATGGCCTATCTATCCTCTCAAGTCATTACGGTTGAAGACTTTCTATCGCAGTATGGCGATAATCCGCGCTACGAGCTGGCTGATGGAGAACTCATTGATAGGGAACCGACCGGACCGCATGAGGCGGTGGGTGGGAAGCTGGCGGCGAAGCTCAATATAGCGATCGCCCAAGCAAATCTGCCCTGGTTTATTCCGCGCACCTGTCTGATTCGTCCTTTTTCGGATGTGGCAACGGCTCGCCGGCCGGATGTGGTAGTCCTGGATGAAACGGTGCTGGCGAGTGAGCCGCTGTGGCAGCAGGAGCCTGTGATTACGCTGGGGCGAACTATCAAGCTGGTGGTCGAAGTCGTCAGCACGAACTGGGAAACGGACTATGCCCGAAAAGTGGAAGAGTATGCGCTTCTAGGTATTCCAGAATATTGGATTGTGGACTATTGCGGGCTGGGCGGTGTGGCGTTTATTGGCAAACCCAAACAGCCAACCTTTACGGTTTGCGAACTCGCAGGCGATGAATATCAACAAACTCGATATCGCCTCAATGAGCCGATCCATTCTCCCTTTTTTCCCAATCTAAACTTGCAACTTAGTCAGGTTTTACCCCGCTAGTCATTACCAAGATTGGCGATTCTTGTTTTTTGCGTTTATACTTCTACTCTAACAATTGTGGCTTCTCCTTTAGTGGCAGTAGGAAGGATTGCTAAGAGTTCTGCTATTGCAAGCCTTAAGTCCAGCAGGCGGTTCGATGGTGCATGGATCACAACAACAGCAATATTAAATTGTGGTAAGTTCTGTTGAAACATTAGGTTTCGATCGACAGTCACAAAGACATCGAAATCAGCTTCTGCCAACCCAAGAAGTTGTCCATTTTTGATGCCTGCCCAACCCATTTGTGGAACTGTCTTCACAGTGTGACCGACTATTTCTCTGGCTAATTTCCGGTCGATGCACTCGTCTAAAAGAACTCTCATATCACGCACTTGTCTCAACAAACTGGTTCTCTAGTTCACCTAAAAGTGCGACGATTTGTTCTTTGCTGACCGTTGGGAAACCATCGAGAAAATCATCAATAGTTTCGCCTGCTTTGAGATAATCAAATAAAGTTTGGACGGGGACTCTTGTGCCTGAAAAGACCGGAGTGCCGCCCATAACTTCGGGTGAAATGCTGATAATTGAGGAGTTTTGAATCGGTGTCATAACGCTATTGTCCCCAGTACAGGTCTTTGAAGTCTTTTGCTGCGGCTGGATTGATGCGTTCGAGCGCGTCGCGGATTGCAAGAATCGAATCACCAACTGGATCGCCCACTTCATTGATCCAGCGGTGGATATTCGAGCGAGAGATACCCATTTCCTGAGCCAGATTGTATTGCGTAATCTGGTGAGTTTCCAAAACCTGCTTCAGGGCAATACCCGCTTTTGACATCCTGCACCAAAGGCCATCATTTTGTGACGCAGTAGATCTGAATTCAGATCTATCGTGTATGATGAGCGGAAGCGACCTGTATTCAGAACGCTTCTATCTCAACAAAAAGCTAAGAGCCAGTGTGTTGCAGCGACCAACTCCTCCGCACTGGCTCTGGCTCCAATTTGCAATGGAGTAAACCTATTATGACCTATCGGGAACGGTTGAATTCCTGGGTAATTGCGCGTCTGTTGCCCAGTCATCGGTGAGCGATCGTGGCGCGATTTCATCGGCGATCGGACGCAGACGGCTACGCACAAACCCTGCGGCGGATGATGCCGGGGGTGCTGTTTTGGGTGGTGTTTGATGGAAGGCGGAACGGAATAATGGAGTGATGGGGTGATGGAGTGACGGGGTGTTGGGGTGGCTGGGGCTGCTTAGTAGTACGTGCCAGATTTGCGGTGTTGGACGGCGGTAACGCCCACGGCCTCCAGCACTTTGCCGTTGTCTACGCTGGCGTAGATCAGCCAGTGGTCGCCGCACTCCATCCGGTTTTGCACCTGGCATTCCAGATAGGCGATCGCCTCATCCAGCACCAGACAGCCATTGCTGGCCGGATAGGTGGCCACGGCGGCAAAGCGGTCTTCACCAGGCTGCATCGGTTTTTGAAAATGGCGGCGCAGCGTTCGGCCTTCTTTGAGAATGTTCAGCACAAAGCTGTCGCCATTTTCCGGCAGTAGCGCTTCCGCCTGATCTTTTGCCAGGGCGATGGTGAAACCCGGCGGGCTAAAGGTCGCCTGTGCCACCCAGGAGGTGAGGATGCCGATGTCGGCGCTGCCCTGTTTTGCCGTCATCACGCAGAGGGAACCCGTGACGCGGCCGACGGCTTGTTCTGTGCGATCGCTCCTCGCATCGACGGCGGGCTGGCGCAGGGTGCGAGTTTTGCGGGTTTTCTTCAGCGTCTGGGCAAACTCCGTTCCGGCGGCTTCGCACTGGTGCAGCACGTCCTCTGTCGGCGTGAACTTCACCCGCAGCGTCTCAAAGCCCAGCGTATAGCCCGAATCTTGCAGCTTGCTTTCTAGCAGATCCACCGCTTCGCCGCTCCAGCCAAAGGAGCCAAACACACCTGCCAGCCGCGTCTTGGGAGCCGTAGACAGGACAATGCCCAGGGCAGTCTGAATCTGGCTGGGCGGATGTCCGGCCAGCGTGGGCGAGCCGATGATGAAGCCGTCAGTTTTGGCGATCGCCGCTGTAATCTCGTCTGGGTCGGTAAACTCGCAGTTGATCGAGGCGACCGTTACGCCTGCCTGGGTTAATCCACGGGCGATCGCCGCCGCCATGGTCGCCGTGTTGCCGTAGGCCGAGGCATACAGCAGCGCCACGCTGAAATCTTGCTGATCCTGCTGCTCGCACCAATAGCGATAGTCAAACACCAGACGGCTGGCGCTATAGCGCACCAGCGGCCCGTGCCCCGGTGCCAGGATCAGCGCGGCGTGGGTCACGTCCGACAGGCGATCGAGTGCCGCTTCCACCTGTTTGGACTGGGCGGCGTGGATGCAGTCGAAATAGTAGCGGCGGTCGTCAGTGAGCGATCGCCAGTGTTCGTCAACCAGCGCCTCTTCGCAGACATGCGCCCCAAACAGCTTGTCGGTATACAGAATGCGCGTCGCAGGGTCGTAGGTGCAGAGCGCATCGGGGTGGCGCGGCGTCGGCGTCGGGATAAATTGCAGGCGGTGTCCCTGCCCCAGATCCAGCGTTTCCTCTACATTCACCACCAAAATCCGCAGCGCTTGCTCCGGGAACGACTCGCGCAACACGACCTCCGCCGCCCGCGTGCAAACGAATGTGATCTGCGCCGCCACTTCGGGATTCAGCAGTTCCGCCAGCGTAGCAAGGCGGTTGGGGTTCACATGGCTGAGGACGACGTAGTTAATCCGCTGGAGGTAAACATGCTTCGCCAGTTCTTCGATAAACAAGCCGCTGAAGGACTCGCCCGGTGGGTCGATCAGCGCCGTCTGAGCCGCCTGAATCAGGTAGGCGTTGGCGGTGGTTCCCTTTTGGCGGGCGTATTCCACTTCAAACTTGAGGCGGTCAAACGTGCGCGATCGCAGTACCAGGGTATTCGCGCCGATCTCCGCCGTTTGCACGTCTTTGGGTTTTAGCTCAGCCATAAAAAATCCTCAGAGGGTGTGGCAAGGGAGTGGGGACAGGGGGCGTTTTGGGGTGAATGGTTTACATGGTGATGCTGAGGGTTAGTATCCCCCATCTACGTGCCCTGAAGCGTCGGATGGGTTAGGAAACTCATTCCAGGCGGCGCGGCGGCGGCGAGACACAATCTTTTCGGGGTCAATACCTTCAAATGTCGGCGGCAGCCACACCCGCACCACCAGCAGCAGCGCCATCACCACCAAAAATGCACAGGCTGAGAGAATTTGGGTAGAAGAGGTTTCCAGCACGCCCCGCACAATTACCTCGCGCAGCACCGACACAATTGACACCTCGACTGCCACCCCAATCGAAACGCGCTGCTCTTGCAGATAAATAATCAGCAGCCGAAATAGCTCAACCAAAATCAGCAGGAACAGAATATCGGCGGTGACTTCTTGAAAGTTGAGCGGTGGCAGCAGCGATAGGAACATCTCGCGAATTTGCAGCACCATGAAGCTGAACAGACCCACGCACAGGGAAATCACAATCCAGTCCTGCACGGTTTCTAGCGCGTGAACCAGGTTATCCCGGCTAAACCAGGAGATGCGATCGGTCGTCGGAGCCTTGATGGGTGTCTGCATGAAATCCTCCAGCATTAAGCGGTTGATTCCCAGATTAGTTCAGCTCGATTTATAGGTAAAGGGTTTTTTGATTTAATGAAGTTATGAGTTAAATCCAGAATTTAAGGTGCTAAGAAAACAAAATTCGCGATAGATCCAGAACAAAACCGGGCAGCACGTCCTCTCCAGACAGTTCTGTGGGGCTGGTCAAAGCTTTGACCGATGCGCCCTGCCGATAAATCTCCACTAGCCTTGCCTTCGGATCAATCAGCCAGCCCAAGATCAAGCCGTTTTCCACATATTCCCGCATTTTGGCTTGCAGCACGGGCCAATCGTCTGACTCGGAACATAGCTCAATCACAAAATCAGGGCACAGCGGCGGAAACCGCTTGCGATCCTCTGGCGATAAAGCCTCCCACCTCTCCTGCCGCACCCACGCCGCATCGGGCGATCGCGTCGCGCCATTGGGCAACCGAAATCCGGTAGATGAGTCGAAGGCAACGCCCAGCTTCGCGTCTCGATTCCAAACCCAGAGTTGCCCTGAGATATCAATGTTTCGGTTTCCAGTTTCCCCGCCAGTGGGTGGCATGAGGATTAATTCTCCATTTGCAGTCCGCTCCAGCCGCACATCCCGATTCGCCCGCGCCAACTGCTCGAACTGCTCGTCCGTCAGTGCGATCGCCGTTCCGAGGTGGAGAGTGAGGTTCATTAGGGTTTGAGTTTAGGGATTGGGGGTTAGGGTCGGATTCCCCTAAATCCCCGCGCTGACGCGCCGCTCCGCCAGAAAAAAGGGGGACTTTCCGGCTCCGGCTCCCCCCTTACTAAGGGGGGCTAGGGGGGATCTTCGGCTACGGCTTCAGGTTCGATCCCTAAATCCCCCTTAGTAAGGGGGACTTCCGAGCCTTCCGGACCCGGTTC
>RFIF01000170.1 GCA_003695655.1 Cyanobacteria bacterium J069 | reverse complement strand
GTAGTAGGCATAGCCGAAGAACCCGACGCTATTGGGGTCGGCACTGACGCCCTGCACGATCACGTTGTCATCTTCACTGGCAGTATAGTCTCCCCGGCTTTCGCCCTCTTCGCCCACGATGGCAGCGGTAAAGTAGTCATAGGTGCCAGAGTCGGTGCCTGCACCGTAGAGGGACAAGGGACGATTGGGAAAATCAGGGCGAATCTGGTTCCAGTTGGTGATAGTGCCTTGGGCGGCGGGTTCCCACATCTTCTTCAGCTCGTCTACAGTCAGACAACTCGCGAAGTCGTTGTCGGGGTGAACCACCACCGTTAGACCATCAAACGCAATGGGTAGTTCGACGTACTCAATACCGTTTTGTTTGCAGAGTTCAATTTCTTCGGACTTGATGGGACGAGACGCGTTGGAGATGTCGGTTTCACCCGCGCAGAACTTTTTGAAGCCGCCGCCCGTGCCAGACACACCCACGGTGACGCGGACGCCGGGGTTTGCTTTCATGAACTCTTCGGCCATGGCTTCAGAGATAGGGAAAACGGTGCTAGAACCATCGACTAACACGCTGCCCGTGAGGTCAGAGGCGGGGGTGGTGCCGCCAGCGGCGGGGCTTTCGGCGGTGGTGGTGCCGCCGCCTGTGGTGGTGGTGCCGCCGCAGGCAACTGCCAGACCCAGAGTAGCCGCTGTCAGAGCCGCAAACGCAGCAGAGCGCTTAGAACGAAAATGGAATTTGAATGCCATAGTCTAGAAATTCCTGTTAGGGTTTGTTTCTGTCAAACGTTGGCATTCTACAGTTTCATCGTAAAGAAGAGGTTAAGCTGATCCGAAAAAATGTATCTTAGACGACTGAAAATGGTCTTTGGGGTTTGGATTGATGGCAGGGGAGGGCGATCGCCATTTTGTAAATCCGTTGTAGAGCGGGGATTTCAGCGATAGGGCGATACAAGTCCAAATTCATTCAACGGCTTTCTTCAGCCTGTGGGAACCAGGTCATGAAATCGACATTTAGCAAAAGAATTCGGCTTTTCTGGGGGGCAGGCTATCTAAACCGACGGCGACGACCAAAGAAGCGCCACACTTTGTAAGCCGCGTAGCCGAGCAGGCCGATCATGACGATTCCGGTGAGCAGCGGAATCAGAATCGCCATCACTGAAATCACCGATGAGGTGAACAATTCCATTGTGGAGAGTGCCGGGTTGGCGATGCCGCCTGTGGTGGCGGTGGAGGTGAGGCGGGCCACGTCGGTCATGCCTTTGGTCAACCCAGCGGCTCCGGCTCCAGCGATGATGGCCAGCGTCCACTGGAGGAAGGGGCTAATATCCACCAGGGTAGAGGCGGTTAGCACTGCTCCCGCAACGAGGGCGGCGGGCGTGGTGATCAAATCCAAAATTTCATCGACCCAGGGGATGTAGTAGCCTGCCACTTCGACCCCGGTAGCCACGGCAAAGGCCGTAATGGCGACTGGAGAACCAATCCATTCAAAGCCCTGGGCGGGGGTCATGTGCCCTGTGGCTGTAGCAATGCTCATTACCAAAAACGGCACAAACAGCCGAAACCCTGTGGCGGCGCTGAGGCTGACGCCCGCCAGCAAGCTAATAATGGTTTCCAAAAAGTCCTCCAGCCCTTCAATAGGGACGTTTTTAAGCGTTGATCAAAAAATTTTTTTCCAAAAAGTGGATCGTTTCAGCCCAAAATCAGCGTGATTCCCTAGATTTTGCCAGCTTGATTTTTCCAAAGTATTTTAGATGATTTCTAGTCAGGCGCGACAGATCTGGCCACAACCAGTTCTGCTGTGGCGATCGCGCTTTTTATTGGCTGTGTCGTTTTAGCAGTGCGGCGAGCTTATCGAGAAAACAGGCGGAAATAGAGCGATTTCAGCGCTTCTTTGAGCGGAAACGCGACGTAGGTCAGTGGATTGATCGTCACGATGATGTCGCGAAAATCGCGCTTGGCTAGCGCCACGATTGCCCCCGCAACCCAGGTGGCATCCATCACGCCGATCGGGTTGAGGTTGCTTTTGAACGGGCCCAGGATCAGCTTGCGAATGACGCAGGGCGCATCCAGCCGCCGCAGCGTGATCAGGTCGCCCAGCGTCCGTTTCGACAGCTCATACAGCGGGCTAAAGGCGGGGCTGACTTCGGCTTCGGAGGTGTTGATCCAGAGTTCCTTCAGCGCTCGGTGTTCTGACTTTTGCACGGTGCTGAGGAACAGTTCCGCCAGGTTCCACGCTGAAAACGTGTTGACCTGGAAGGATTTCTGGATGGCTTCCGGCGTGCGATCGCCCTGCACGTTAATCCCGTGGTTGATGATCAAAATATCCACCGTTTGCAGCCGCTGCTCTAGCTCAAACTCGCGCCCCGCGCACCAGGGCAGCACCTCGACGCGATCGCCAAACTCAGCCCCCTCGCAGGTGGTGATGGCGATCGGCTTTGCGCCCTGCTGCTGCAACTGGTGGATCAGCGCCCGCCCCAGCGTGCCCGATGCGCCCGTCACCGCAACCGTTTTCCCTTTGAGTGAAAGCGCCGTGCCCAAAATTTTGTCCACGATGGTAAAGTACCCGCAATAGTAGGCGTTGCCCTGATCAAAGTGGTGTCGCCAGTGATACGTGCGGTTTACCGTCCACTGGGAGGGAATCGTTTCTAGGTCGCCGGGTTTGTGGGTGAGGTCGGTGGCCATCAGCCAGCCGCGCGATCGCGCCAACGCCGTGATCAAAAACCCCAGCGAATAAAGGCACCCAGCCGCTAGCGCGTAGCTCTGGGTCAGCCCTACCAGCAGCGCCCCTGCGCCCAGCATAGCCGTTGCCTCCGGCACGTCGTTATGGAGTTGCGCCTGCCTGTAGGCGTCCAGGCTGACGATGCTCAGGTCGCGGCGATAGGCTTTGTGATGCAGGTTGTGGCTGCGCTGGAGCGGCTGCCAATAGTGACCCGCAATGTGGTAGAAATCGCGCACCACCTCGGCAAACACGACTGATACTGCCGCCAAGAGGATAAAGCTAAGTAGACCGCCAGGGGTAGTCATTTAGAGATAGTTATAGATAGTTATTTAGAGATAGGCAGATATAAAACGTTAGAACGAATGTCTAGCGCAGGGCCAATACCTGATTCCAATTTGCTGCGGTATTGTGGAAATCATAGTCAGTGTAACGTAATGTGACGTGTTTTCAGCAGCGGGCGATCGCTCAGCGAGTGGGTTAGCAGCCGCCTGAGGGCGATCGCCAGGATTGGCTACCCATTTAGGATTCAGGATATAAATTATGTTTTTAGTGACCGGAGCAGCAGGCGGACTGGGCAAGCGGATTGTGCGGCAACTGCGCGATCAGGAGCAGCCTGTGCGGGCGTTTGTGCGGCTCACCTCCCGCTATAACGAGCTAGAAAGGCGTGGCGCAGAAATCTTCATCGGCGACCTGACGCAAGAGCGCGACATTCAGCGATCGCTTCAAGATATACAGTTTGTCATTAGCGCCCACGGCTCGAATGAAGCCAGCGGTGGTGCCCAAGCGCTCGACTATCGGGCCAATATCGACCTGATCGACCAGGCGAAGGCGGCAGGCGTCCAGCATTTCACCCTGATCTCAGTTCTGGGAGCCGATCGCGACTATGAAGACGCGCCCGTGTTTAAGGCCAAAGCAGCCGTTGAAAAATACCTGAAAGCCAGCGGGTTGAACTATACGATTCTGCGACCGTCTGGTTTTGCCTCCAACCTGCTGCCGCTAGCAGAGCAGTTTCGGAAGACTGGCGTGTATCTGCTAGTTGGCGACCCCAGAACGCGCACCTCGATCATTAGTACCGATGACCTGGCCAAGCTGGCGATCGCCTCTGCCACCACACCCGCCGCCCACGGACAAACCTTCAATGTAGGCGGCCCAGAGATCCTGGAGCGGGGCGAAATTGCCAATATTTTTGCCCGCATCTTTAAAAAAGAACCGATTTTGATCAACCCGCCGCTGCTGGCGATCGACGGGCTGCGGGCGGCGATCGGCTTTTTGAACCCAGGGCTGAAGGCATCGCTGGGCACCTTCCGCACGCTGCTGGCAAACGAGTTTTACACCACTCCCGCCGAAGTGGAGCAGCTTGAAGCGGTTTATGGCATCCAGCTAGAAACGGTGGAATCGTTTTTACGACGCTATCTCACCGTATAGCGCTGCCCAGAGCGGGTCATACTAGTGTATGTGTGAGGAAGTAGTAGCCGCCTGCGATCGCAATGGCGGCGATCGCCCCCAGAAACGTATTCACAATATTCACCATCTCGTTGGTTAGCCAGCGATATTTCGATTGCAGCGTTGCGCCGATCAGGCTTTCCAGATTGGTAGCAATGAAGGCGGCGACAATGCAGATAGGAATCTCGATCGGGGCGATCAGCCGCACGGCCCAGCCCAATCCAGCAATCAGCGCTGCACCCACCAGCCCTGCCAGCGTGCCTTCCAGGCTGACTGCGCCCTCGGTGCCCGCCGGGACGGGTTGAAAGTTGGTAATCAAAAAGGTGCGGCGACCGTAGGCTTTGCCGATTTCCGTGGCGGTGGTGTCGGCCAGTTTGGTGGCAATGCTGGCGACATAGCCCAGCGCCAGCAGCACGATCGCCACTTTCGCCGTGGTACTGCCCACGCTGCCAAAGGCATAAATTCCCAGCGCGCAAAATGTCGCGGTCAGCGCCGACCCCCACACGTTTTCGGGGCCGCGCGCACCGGAGCGTTTTTCGGCAATGCCCGCCGCTTCTTTGCGCTGTTTGCCAATGCGGGTAACGCCTGAGCCAACCAAAAAGTAGACCATCATCACCACATAGCCGCGCCAGCCCAGCGTGCCAAACAAAATCACCCCCAGCGCCCAGGCGTGAAAAATCCCCGCTGGCGTCAGCAGTTTCTTCGGCACAACCCAGGCGATCGCCGCCAGCAGGCTATTCAACCCCAGCCCCACCAGCCAGGGCATCCATTCGCTAGAGATCGGCATGGCGCATGTCCTCCCAAAGCAGGTTGTCAAGACAAACTCTGGTTTAAAGGTACGCGATTTTTTGAGGGAGGGGTTTTACGCTAGGGAAAACTCATCCTTTGCACAACAGGATTGAACAACCTATGGCAACCACCCTGTTTCATTTGGCGTTTCCTGTGAGTGATTTGACCGCAGCCAAGCGATTCTATGCGGAGGGGCTGGGCTGTGAGGTGGGGCGCGAAAACGCTCATTCGGTGATTATGAACCTCTACGGGCACCAGATTGTGGCGCACCACACCCAGGAGCCGCTGACGCCGCAGCGAGGCATTTATCCCCGCCATTTCGGCCTGATTTTTACGCAGGAGGCAGATTGGGAAGCGCTGCTAGAGCGATCGCAGCGGGCCGGGCTGCGGTTCTATCAACAGCCCAAGGAGCGCTTTGTCGGCACGCCGCTAGAGCACCGCACCTTTTTCCTCGAAGATCCCTTCCACAACATGCTGGAGTTCAAATTTTATCGCCATGCCGCCGCGATTTTTGGCGAGGCGGCGTTTGCTCAGGTGGGAGATACGGCGGGGTGAGGGAGTGGCAGGGTGATGGGGTGATGGGGTAACGGGGTGAGGGAGTGATGGGGTGATGGAGTGATGGAGCAGGTCAATCCAACACTTCACCACTCCCTCACGCTTTAAGCGGGAACCACAGACCGCAGCGGCTCGGCTAGCGCCTGGGCGATCGCTCGCAAACTTCTGGGATCGCTCAACATCCAGGCATGGGCGGGCACGTTCAGCACCACCTCGCGCCCAATGCCCAGGCAGGAACTGCGGGCGGGCAAAATCATCAGATCCATCGGCGTCCAGATAGACGTGAAATTAATCCGTCCAAGATGCTCTATGTCGCGGTTGAGGTCGCGCAGAAACGGGCTTTGGACGGACATCTGTCTGGCACCTGTGTTGGCGCGCAGGTAGGCTGTCCAGGTGCCGCAGTGGGGCGACGAAATGGTGACGAAGCGCCGGACGCGATCCAGCCCGCCGAGACGCTGCACATAGTATCGGCTGATAATGCCACCCATGCTAAAACCCACCAGGTCAAAGGGTTGACCCGGCAAAATCACGTCCTGCACATAGTCTGAAAGCTGCTGAGCCAGCACCTCTAGCCCGACGCTGCCGTTGCTGGGCGTCAGGCTGGGGTGATGCACCTGCCAGCCTTGCGAGGTCAGGTAAGGAGCCATGATGCGAAAGACGGCGGCGGTGTCGTCGATGCCGTGAACCAGGATCACCGGATGGCGATCGCCCGATGCAGAGGTTTCACTTGGGGACATTTCGCTCAAGCTGGGCATGTTAGGGGAGAGGGTTCAGGGGGCAGGTTTCAGGGGGCAGGTTTCAGGGGGCAGGGGTCAAGCAATACCCTGTCACTCCCTCGCTCCAACACCCCAACATTCCATCAACTGACCGCCTAACTGCGCAGGCCCAGATCAACCGCGACGCGGTGGGCGCAGGCAAAGCCTGAAAAGGCGACTGCATTTAGCCCTTGCCCAGGAAAGGTGCTGTCGCCGACGCAGTAGAGGCCGGGAATGGCGGTGCGGTTGAAGGGCATCCCCAGCAAACCCAACAGCTTGCGGCGGGGGATGGGGCCGTAGGAGCCATCGACCCGGCCGAGGAAGCGGCGGTGGGTGCGGGGGGTGCCTGCCTCCTGAAAGTCGAGTCCGGCGGCGAGTCCGGGGAAAATGGCTTCGAGGCGATCGCCCAATTGCGCCGCCACAGCTTCCTTTTGCGCCTCATACTCACGGGGCGACAGGTTTTGCCAGTTGGCCACCCAATCGGGCGTGAAGGTGTGAATAATGTGGTAGCCGTCGGGCGCAAGGCTGGGGTCGAGCAGCGTGGGAATGGACACAAAAATAGTGCCTCTGGCGTCTTCGAGGCGGCTCCAGTCTTCCAGCAAAATGTGGTGGCATTCGGTGCCGGGGGGCAGCACGTCGGCTTTTACGCCCAGATGCAAGCTGAAAAAGCTGGGCGACTTGCGATAGCGCTGCTGCCACTTTTGCTCCGATTTGGGCAGGGCGGTGGCGGGCAGCAGCTTCTCAAATGTGTCCCAGCGCGTGGCGTTGGAAATGACGCGGCGGGCGCGATAGGTTTTCCCCGACGCCAGCCGCACGCCCACAGCGCGATCGCCTTCCATCAAGATTTCGGTGACGCGGGCTTTGTAGAGGATTTTGCCGCCGGCTTTTTCCAGCCCGTCCGCCAGCTTTTGGGCGATCTGCCCGACGCCGCCCTTGGGGTAGTTGATGCCGCCATAGTGGCGATCGCTAAACACCATGCCCGCGTTGATCATTGGCGTCAGATCGGCCGGCACCACCGACCAGCAATAGCATTCCATGTCGATGAAGCGCAGCAGATCCGGGTCAGAAATGTAGCGGCGAGCAATGTCGCCCACATTTTGCGGCAGATATTTCACCAGCCCCAGGCAGGCCAGGGGATGTTGGAAAAACACGCGAGTCAGGTAGCGCGGCTCCTCCAGCGACAGCAGTTCCATCGCGTTGAGACAGTTGAACACTGCCCAGCACTCGTCATAAAACTGGCGGATGCCCTTGGACTCGTGCGGAAACCTGGCGCTTAGTTCTTGCAAAAATTTCTCATATTCTCGGTGAACTTTCAGCTCCAGTCCGCCCGGCAGATGGTAATGAATCTGCACCGGATCGGGAACTGTTTCGATTTCCATGCCTACCGCCGCCAGCGCCCGGGTTAGCAGATTCGTGGTGCCCTGGCTGCCAAATCCAAAGATCATTGACGCGCCCACGTCAAACCGATAGCCTTCGCGCTCAAAGTAGCCAGCGCTGCCCCCCGGAATCAGGTAGCGCTCCAGCACCAGCACCGTCGCTCCTTTCGCCGCCAACTGGGTCGCTGTCACTAGTCCGCCAATGCCAGAGCCAATCACAATAGCATCAAACATTGTCCCATCCGGCGGAAACTGGGGCATGGGCTGGGCGGCGGCGGCATCAGTCTGCATAGGGGCGATCGCAAATCACTGGAGGACTTTACATCGGTCTTTACATCGGTCTTCATATCAGTGTATCGGAATCCGTGTATCGGGAAAGCTGCCGCTGCTTGATAGGCTGCCGAATAGCCAAAAAAAGGGGGACTGGTCTGGCGACCAACCCCACCTGCCGATCCTTTGAGAGGAGAACACTGAAGTTAATGTAGCTTTATTGAGATTCTATGTCAATACTGTTGCTACTATTTCTCAATTAAATTTCGGCTGACTTTCAGAAGGATGACTTTCAGAAGGATGACTTTCAGAAGGATGACTTTCAGAAGGATGACTTTCAGAGGTGAGTGGCGATCGCCCCATCAGCGATCCCGCTCATTTCTCTCCTTTGGCCAACGCGGCGGCAATAGGAGCAACCGTTAAGGGAAAAGTCATGCAGGGAAAGTTGTGCGTCAGGTCAGCCTGGGTTTGCTATGATGGTTAAGCTTAACTTTGCTGGCAGGAAATCAATTACCTACTAGCGAAGAGCAAACTAGCGAAGAGCAAATAGCTTGGCAAAACGCAAAACATAGCTTGGCAAAACATAGCTTGGCAAAACATAGCTTGGCAAAACGCGGATGTGGCGGAATTGGTAGACGCGCTAGATTTAGGTTCTAGTACCGCAAGGTGTGAAGGTTCAAGTCCTTTCATCCGCATTGGCTTTTCTAGTGCATTGATTTTTCTAGCGCCTTGGTTTTTTTAGCGCACTGGTTTTTTAGCGCACTGGTTTTTTTAGCACATTGATTTGCGCCTTGGTTTTTCTAGCCTGTTAATAGTTCAACGATTCGATCTTTCTACGGCTACATAGGCTGTGCCTCTTGATGAGGGCGATCGCGCCTCAGGCTGCATAGCAAGAATCTGACAGGCAGTGCCTCCGAGAAGCGTTTCAAACCTTCGCTGGAGGACAATCTGCCCGTTTCGTACTTCAATAAGGGGGACATGCGTAATTGATGTGAACCCTATGGATGGTCGGAACTGGGTATGGTGAATTCTTCAAGAGCAAAGAGCCAACCCCGCCCGCTGGCGCGCTGGGTCGATCGGGTGATGGCGCTGGTGGTGCTGGTCAACCTGCTGCTGGTGGTCGTGGATCTGAGCTACATTCCCATGCGGGACTATTATTTGCGGTTGTTCCCCCAGTTTACGGCCTGGTATGGCGCAACCTATAAGGGCATCGAGCCGCACCGCGTGACGGAGGGCTATCTGGAGCAGGCAGCAAAGCTGTGGGATGCGGATTTGGGGTCGCCAGAGTCGGATGCGCTGCTGCAAACCCTGCGCGATCGCAGCGACGAGCTAATCGACGAAAACCCGTTTAACCTGGCAGGCAAAACAGGACAGCTTGAGCGCGTCAAACATCGGATGCGGCGGTTTGTCAGCACGGATTCGTCGCGGCAGGCGTTCCGCACGTTTTGGAGCCGTCCTTATTTAGAAAGAATTGGGGAGAGTCGGGCGATCGCCTTTTTTGACCGCGAGATCCAACCCCTCCTCCAGCGCAACTACTATCGCGGCATGGATGAAACCGGGCGACCGATCGATCGCTTTTGGCACATCGACCGCTGGTTTATGGCAGTGTTTGCGGTGGATTTGGGCGTGCGGCTGACGCATCTTTATCGCCGCTATCGCCGCACCAACTGGTTTGACGTAGTGCTGTGGCGCTGGTATGACCTGCTGCTGTTTTTGCCCTTTTGGCGATGGCTGCGGGTGATTCCGGCGGCGGTGCGGCTGGATCAGTCGGGGCTGGTGCCGCTGCGATCGCTGCAAAGTCGCGTCAGTTTGGCGATCGCCAGCTACTTTGCCGTGCAGTTGACGGAGGTCGTCGTGCTGCGAATTATCGAGCAGGCGCAAGAGTTTCTGCGACAGGGCGGACTGACGAAGCTGCTGCTCAACCCCAACACCCGCCTGCACTATGTAGACGTGACGGGCGTCAACGAGGTGGAAGAAATCGCCCGCCAGATCATCCAACTCACGGTCTACCAGGTGTTGCCCGCTCTGCGGCCTGATATCGAAGCGCTGCTGCACTATACCCTGACCGCCGTATTGGAGCAGTCGCCCGTCTATCGCGGCATCAGCCGGATGCCAGGGGTCAACACGCTGCCCCACCAGATGAGCGAACGCCTGGTGTCCAACGCCACTCAAACCGCTTACGGCAGCCTGGTCACCGTCCTCGATGACCCCAAAGGCGTAGAGCTAACCCGCAACCTGATCGACCAGGCCGGCAAGACCCTACGGCAGCAACTCCACCAGGGCAACACTTCCCGCGAGCTAGAGCGCCTGCTGGCCGATCTGCTGGAGGAAATTAAGGTCAGCTACGTTCGACAAGTCTCCGAACAGGATATCGAAGTCCTGCGCGACAACAGCCGCCACCTATACGAAATTGCTCAGGCGGGCTACCTGCCGCCTGAATCTTAGGAGATTCTTGTTTGGCCGGATTTCGCATAACGGATCGCCAAAAATATCCACACATCTTGACAATGGCAAGCGGCTTTTGCCTGGCGTACTAAAATATTAGATTGACTCTGCAAATATTGCCTCCGAGCCGGAAAGTGGGGGCACTTGAGGTCAAACGGCGCGTAGTTTTTCAGCTAGAAATTAGCCAGAATTTCGTCCCTAACCCCTGACCCCTTACTCCTGCCCCCTACTCGCCTAATCTACCTTCCTTTAAGGGTTTCTTATGAATGCTGACATTCGGTTTTTGATGTGCGCCCCCGACCACTACGACGTGGATTATGTGATTAATCCCTGGATGGAGGGCAATATCCACAAATCCTCGCGCGATCGCGCCGTGGAGCAGTGGCAAGGGCTGTATCACCTGATCAAAGACCGGGCAGCGGTGGATTTGGTGAAGCCGGAGATCGGCGTTCCCGACATGGTGTTTACCGCCAACGCAGGCCTGGTGCTGGAAGACAAGGTCGTGCTTAGCCGCTTTTATCACAAAGAGCGCCAGGGCGAAGAACCCTTCTTCAAAGCCTGGTTTGAGCAGCAGGGCTATACGGTCTATGAACTGCCCAAGGACTTGCCGTTTGAAGGGGCAGGCGATGCGCTGCTGGATCGCGAGGGGCGCTGGCTGTGGGCGGGCTATGGCTTTCGCTCCGAGCTAGATTCACATCCTTATTTGGCGAAGTGGCTGGATATCGAAGTGCTGTCGCTGCGGCTGATGGACGAGCGCTTCTATCACCTCGACACCTGCTTTTGCCCGCTCACAGACGGCTATTTGCTCTACTATCCACCCGCGTTTGACGCTTACTCGAATCGGCTGATCGAAATGCGCGTGCCCGCCCACAAGCGGATCGCCATCGACGAAGCCGATGCGGTAAATTTTGCCTGCAACTCGGTGAATATTGACCGGATTGTGATCATGAACAAGGCCAGCGAACCGCTGCGCCAGCGCCTGACTGATTTGGGCTTTGTGCTGCTGGAGACGCCGCTGACAGAGTTTATGAAGGCGGGCGGCGCGGCCAAGTGTCTGACGCTGCGAGTGACGGAGCCGCTAGAGCCGCTGCACCAGGCGATCGCCGCCGTGGAGAGCCGCGTCGTCCAGCTCGAAGGGCACCTGCTCGATTCGGGGCTGATCAACAGCGCCCTGGATTTGATTGTGGAAAGCGGTGGCAGCTTCCAGGTGCTGAATTTCCATCTGGGCGAACAGCGCCAAAGCACCTCGATGGCGGAGGTGAAGGTGTCGGCTCCCTCGCATGTGGTGATGGACAGCATCATGTCGGAGCTGATCGACATGGGCGCAGTGCCCAAGCCCCAGGAAATTTGCGACAACCCGCTGGAAACGGTGGCGCAGGACGGCGTTGCGCCCGATGATTTCTACGTCACCACGATTTATCCGACGGAAGTGCGGGTGAACTGTGAGTGGATTCGGGTGCAAAACCAGCGCATGGACGGGGCAATCGTGGTGTCTGGTGGCCCGGCGGGCGCTACGGCAGAATGCAAGCTGCTGCGCGATCTGAAGGTGGGCGATCGCGTGGTGGTGGGCGTAGAGGGCATCCGCACCGTCCGCAAACCCGACGCCCGCGACGGCCGCAACGGCAGCGCCACCAGCGAGAAAGAATTCAGCTTTATGGGGTCGGGCGTGTCGAGCGAGCGCCGCGTGGAGCTAGTGGTTGAACAAATCGCCTGGGATCTGCGCCGCATCCGCGACCAGGGCGGCAAGGTAGTCGTGGTGGCGGGGCCGGTGGTGATCCACACGGGCGGCGGCGAACACCTGGGCCGGCTGATCCGCGAGGGCTATGTGCAGGCGCTGCTGGGCGGCAATGCGATCGCCGTTCACGACATCGAGCAGGCCATGATGGGCACGTCGCTGGGCATGGACATGAAGCGGGGTGTGTCGGTGCGCGGCGGCCACCGCCACCACCTGAAGGCGATCAACACCATCCGCCGCTATGGCAGCATTGCCAATGCCGTCGAGCAGGGGGCGTTGACCAGCGGCATCTTCTATGAGTGCATCAAGCGCAACGTGCCGTTTTCGCTGGCGGGTTCCATCCGCGACGACGGCCCCCTGCCCGACACGCAGATGGACTTGCTGAAGGCTCAGGCAGAATACGCCGAGTTGATTCGTGGCGCTGACCTGATCCTGATGCTGTCGTCGATGCTGCACTCCATCGGCGCGGGCAACATGACCCCGGCCGGCGTGAAGATGGTCTGCGTAGACATTAACCCAGCCGTGGTGACGAAACTGAGCGATCGCGGCTCGGTCGAGTCGGTGGGTGTGGTCACGGATGTCGGCCTGTTCCTGAGCCTGCTGAATCAGCAGCTCAACAAGCTAACGAGCGCTTACCGCCTGGCGCAAAAGGTGTAACTGGGGCAGCGGTGAGGCTCATGAACCCCACAACTGTTTGAGTATGTAACTGCTTGAAATGCAACTGTTCAAAACAGCCTGCGAAAACAAGATGAGGGCAGAGCGTTATCCGCTCTCGCCCTCAACCAAATCTTGATCAAACCTGTACAAGCCTGACTATAAATAGGCAGAGCTTAAAATAGGCAGAGCTTAGTCAGCTACTTGCAGCAGACCCATTTGCAGTCGGTCTAGCACTGTGCGGATGTGATGCAGGTCGTTGGAGTCCAGATAGAGGTCAGACATCATCGCCTGATGAAGCATCCGCTCATCTTCACGGGTAATTTTGCCCGTCGCCACAATGCGGCTGGCCACACCACCAATTCCAAATTCTGCGGGGAACGCTGCTTGTGTCTTCATGGAAGCTAAACAAAAGTAACTACTTTTAGGGTCATAAATTTACATGGTTTTCGACATCCCCCGATGGGATCACCCATTAGTTCAAAAGCACCCCTGCGGAATCTAACCAGAGACGCAAGTCGCCGGAACCGCATCAATCGCTGGGTATGGCGCTGGGTATGGCGCTGGGTATGGCGCTGGATATGAAATTTTAGTGACTGGCTGCTGGGGAAATTGCGGAAACCAACGTGAATTCAACACGCTGTCTGCGGCGATCGCCCAGACCTTGCCCCATTTCTCCAAAAGCTTGCTCAGTCAGCCGTTCAGCAACAAGCTGCTTTTAATGTTCCCAAGAACTTAAAGGAACTATAAAAAGCTCATAAAATTCTCATGACATTTCTACGGACTGAAAAAGATCTCAGTATCCTGACACAGGATGCTGAGCTTTCTCAACCCAAACTCTCTCAACCCAACATGCCTCATGTCATCGGATTGTTGCCTGCGGGCGGCCAAGCGACCCGGCTCTCGCCCCTGCCGCTGAGTAAGGAGCTATATCCGCTGGGCTTTCAAACCGCAGCCGACGGCCGCACGGTGCCCAAGGTCGTCAGTCACTATCTGCTGGAAAAAATGCGGCGGGCGGGAATGACCACAGCCTTCTTCATCCTGCGTCCGGGCAAGTGGGATATTCCCGCCTACTATGGCGATGGGGCGATGGTGCAGATGCGGTTGGGCTATCTGACGGTGCATGTGCCCTACGGCGTCCCTTACACGCTGGATCAGGCCTATCCGTTTTTGCGGGACGCAACAGTGGCGATCGGCTTTCCCGACATTCTGTTTCAGCCGGAGGATGCCTTTAGCGTCGTGCTGGCACGGCTGTGGCAGGGCGGGGCAGATGTGGTGCTGGGGCTGTTTCCTACGGAAAATTTTCGCAAGGCGGGCATGGTGCAGTTTGACGCAAGCGGACGCGTGCAGCGGATTATCGAGAAGCCGCAGCAGACGGACTTGAAATATATGTGGGCGATCGCCGTTTGGACGCCTCGCTTCACCGACTTTCTGCATGAGTTCGTCACGGGCAAAATCCCCGAAACGGAAGTGCCGATTGGCGACGTGATCCAGGCGGGAATCGATGCGGGGTTGCGCGTCGAGGCAGAAGCCTTTGCCGACGGCTCCTATCTGGACGTGGGCACGCCAGACGACCTGGCGCGGGCGATTCGACAGCTTACGCCAGCGCCAGATTAATACGCCAGCGCCAGATTAAAGCGTATCGGGGTCAATGCCGAGCGATCGCAGCCGGTCTGCTAGCCGTTTAGCGCGTTCGCGTTCGGCTTCGGCTTGCTGTTGTGCAGCTTCGGCTTGCTGTTGAGCAGCTTCAGCTTGCTGCTGTGCGGTTTCGGCTTGCTGCTGTGCGGCTTCGGCTTGCTGCTGTACGGCTTCTATCCGCAGTCTTTCTTGCAAGAGCCGTTCTTGCGCTGCTGCTAAGGCGGCTGTCTGTCGAGCAGTCTCTTCCTCAAAGTTGGGAATCATCCTGCCTTCAGGCGTGAAATACCGGAGCTGATCCTGAGCAATGCCCAGATAAAGCCCTAGCTCCTCGCTCCAGCGCCACCCCTCAGCATTGGGAGCGATTTCCTGATAAACACCATCTTCTAGCCGAAAACCCTGGAATTCTCGCTTTTTAGGGTCAGGGTGAAACCAGAAATATTCCGGCGTTTTAAACACATCCTGATACAGGGCCTTTTTAGTAGTGCGGTCTTTGCGGGCAGTACGGTTTGACAGCAATTCCACAATGATGTTGGGGAAACGCCCACCCTCCTGGGAAACGAGCCAGCTATTGCGCGATCGCCGCTCCACATCCAGCACAACGAAAAAGTCGGGCCCGATAAACTGCCGCTCAGTCCAGCTTTTGCCAATGTCTTCCGGTTGCCAGTAAATGCTGAGATTGCCTGCTGCAAAAAAGTCTTGCCGATCGCGCCACCACCACTCCAAACACGACAACAGCAGCAGAATTTGGGCGAGATGGCGAGAAGATTCCAAGGGTGGCTCGTCGCTGTAGGGTTCACTCAGCGGCTCTAAGTTGGCATCCAGATCGCGTGCTGAAACCATAGGGCAGTCCCGATCGTTCTCTATATTGTAGCGATCGCCCTACCCCACCACTCCACCACTCCACCACCCTGTCACCCCCTCACC
>RFIF01000169.1 GCA_003695655.1 Cyanobacteria bacterium J069 | reverse complement strand
CCCGCTGCCTTGAACAGGCGACGACCGACGCGGTCATCTTCGCAGAGCGCCAAGACCAGGTGCTCTACCGCAATGTATTCGTCTTGAAACACCTTGCGGGCGTCTTCGGCCCGGTCGAGAAAGGTGTCGAGGCCGCGCCCCAAAAAAAGCTGGCTGAGGTCGTTGGTGTTGACCTTGGGCTGGCGGGCGGCAAAGGAGTCAAGCTGCTGCCGCAGGCGGGCCGACTCTATGCCGCTTCTGTCCAAAATGGTGTTGGCCAAGCCTTCCTGATCCAGCAGGGCGATCGCCACATGCTCGACTTCCAGATTTTGCTGACGGTAGCTGCGGGCCACATCCTGCGACTTGACGATCGCTTCCCACGCCTTTTCCGTAAATTTACCGGGATCAGTTGGCTGCATGTTAAAAAGATATCCTCGAAGAGCCGCTCAGGGTGATTCCTATTGTAACTTGAGTCCTCAGCTTACTTTCAGTGTACGGAAGCTCGCCCCAGTTTGCCGGAATCTTGGGCCAGATCCAGCGTTGCGCCGGGTAGATGAGGACAGCCGCAAGCGTAATTCTACGGGGTTTGGATTCTGAGCGATCGCACCACGTCGTCCAGCAGTGCCAAATCTGGGAAAAACCCGCTGCTGCCCTGCACGTTAAGCTGCTGCGCCACCCGCCGCAGATAGACTTCATATTCCGCTACAAACACATCGTACTGATCGGCCGTCAGGGGCGCTGTGGCAGGTAATACGGACGTCAACAGCGGCTGCGAAAAGGACACATAGTAGCGTCCGTCGGTGGTTAGCCCCTGAAACATGTAGACCAACTGATCGCGCAAAATCGGGCTAACGTCCTGCTTGTATACGCCGACAAAGCGCAGTCCGTTGCCGCTACCAAAGCGGAGATATTCCATCTGCGATCGCAGCACTTCGCTCCCCTCAATCGTCGGCAAAACGGCGATTGGTCGATTGATATAAAACGGCCGCTGCGTCAGAATCGTCCGCAGTCCGTTAATCACCTGGTTCATCGCCTGTAGCTCTTGGCGATAGCCCGCATACATCGCCCGCAGCCCGCTCACCGAATAGATCTTCAGCGTTGCTGGCGGAACAGTAATCTCCGCGTTGGGACTCGGCACCTGAAACTGATAAAGCAGGTGCGACGGCTCTCCATTCAGATAGGGCGGCTGGTTGGGCTGATAGGGACGCGCTGCCCGCCGCCGTCCCTGCACCGAATCTGCCAGCGGCCCCGGCTGGAATCGCACCTGCTCCAGCGATAGCGGAAACTCTGTGGCGATTTCCGAAAGCTGGAGCACATAGGGCCCAGGCGGCAGCGACACCGACGGAGTCTCCAACTCATCCGATCCGGCATCAGAGGGTGCTGGCTGGGCAGCCGTTTTCACACTTCCTAAGGACACGCTTCCCAAGGGCACTAGCAGGGAAAGCCCCCACGCAACCCAACCGTTCATTGTTTTTGCTCCTCACACCACTTGAACATAAGCCCCAGCGCAGCCCTGGTCACAAACACGGGTTGCTCACACTGCCCACGCACTAGACCTGACCGCAAATCCCTAAACAGGGACAGCAAAATCTGCATCACCGCGCAACGGTTTCACATCGCGTAGCAATTGTTCTCAATATTATCCAGGTCTGGTGCAATTGAACGAGATTCCTAAAATTAGCGCACTGAATCTCGATCCACCACACTTGGGAGGTCAGGGGTCAGAATTTCTAGACCCTGACCCCTGACCCCTAAAACCTGATCCCTAAAACCTCTAACCCCTACTCACCCGTGACCGACAGCTCCTCAACCCAAACGCGGGGGCTGAGTCCGCCGCTCACCAGCTCTAGCTCTGGCTCAATGTGGATAATGGACTTCAGCAGTTGGCGGAAATCGCCCGCGACCGTGGCGGATTCGATGCTGGTGCGCTGGCCGTCGCGGATCAACCAGCCATCGAAAGGCAGCGAGAAGGAACCCTGAAGCGACTGAACCCCGGCGTGGAGCGCGTGCAGGTCGTCGATTAGCACTACATTATTAGCCGTATCGAGATTAAACGCGGCATCGGCGACACCCGGCAATACGTGATAAAAATGGTTGCCGATCGTCACCTTTGCGCCGATATTGGCATGGCCCGTCGGCTGCGCGTTTAGCCGCTTGGCCGTACCCGCACTGTGCAAAAAGCTTGTCAGCACGCCCTGATCAATCAGCGACACTCGGCGCGTGGGGGTGCCTTCGCCGTCAAAGGTTTCGCCGCCGATGTTGTCGGGGTGCAGCGCGTCGTCCCAGAGTGAGAGGAGTGGCGAGGCGATCGCCCCACCCAGCGACTCCGGCGTAGACAGGCTCTGCCGATCCAAAATGCTCTGCGCGTTGAACAAGTTCGAGAATGCGCCAATCAAACTCAAGAACGCATCGGGCGACAGCACCACTGGATACTTGCCCGTGGGAATTTTGTCGTAGTCCAAATGGCTGATGG
The DNA here is from genome assembly GCA_003695655.1 of Cyanobacteria bacterium J069. Classification (GTDB taxonomy): domain Bacteria; phylum Cyanobacteriota; class Cyanobacteriia; order Elainellales; family Elainellaceae; genus Thermoleptolyngbya. The sequence goes on along the minus strand of RFIF01000169.1, from coordinate 705 downwards.
TTTTCTCGGCTGTCTCTTGGATACAGCGCTGAATATCAAGTTGTGACAGCCCCCGGCTCACCTCAAATGACCCAGCGCTGCGGGGCTTTTTGCCTTCTTGCTCGGTCTTGCTATAAAGATAAATCGACGCGACCGATCGCCCCTGTTTGCGCACCGCCCCGTCACTGTTGACATAAAATCGTTCAAAATCGCGCTGCGACAGTCCGTTATAGGGAACCGAGGCGATCGCCGGGTGCGCTGCCAGTAGCTCTTTTTCGGCATCAATCAGCACCGTAATCAAGTCCGACACCGACGCTGGCGCAACCCGGTCTTCTTCTTGTCCCAGCAGCGGAGCCGTCGCCTCCGGGCTAAAATCCGGGATATTTTCCTTAGCACCAAAGAAGCTGGCATCGTAAGCCGTCTTGAGCGCCAGTTCCAGACCTGCTGCATCGACATCCGTGGTCGAGGTAATGCCCAGCGTACCTTCATGATTCCACACGCGCACCGTCACGCTGGAACGCTGCGATGCCTTGACTTGCTTGGGTTCACCCTGATCCACCTGGACGCTGGTTTCATCCACCGACGCACCATAGATGTCATATTTTTGGATACCCAAGCGGTGGGCAGACTCCTGAACCTGGGTGGCAAGGTCGCTGACGAGAATCGGCATAGGGCTGAAGTTGAGAGGGGGGTTGGAAGACTTTTCTAAAGTGTATCGCAGGGGGG
>RFIF01000168.1 GCA_003695655.1 Cyanobacteria bacterium J069 | reverse complement strand
TTGCTGAGAGATGAACCCGGCTCCCAGTGCTCAACGCCTTGCGGCATCAGAGGTTTGGCAGCAGCTCAGTGCCCCTCTCGTCAGCAATCAAGCCGGGATAGAACCGTGCTCAACGCCTTGCGGCATCAGAGGTTTGGCAGGAACAATCACGCCGAAATTCAAATCAAAACACTAGATGTGCTCAACGCCTTGCGGCATCAGAGGTTTGGCAGCACTTAAGCAAGGCTTCCGCTTTACGTGCGGGATGTGCTCAACGCCTTGCGGCATCAGAGGTTTGGCAGAGAAATTTCAGGACTATCCTACGCTGTCTTGCCCTTGTGCTCAACGCCTTGCGGCATCAGAGGTTTGGCAGTAGAAATTGTGACAGGCCCATAAACGTAAGAATCGCGTGCTCAACGCCTTGCGGCATCAGAGGTTTGGCAGACTAGAAAAATCTAAAGGTACACTCACAGACTTTTAACCTGTGCTCAACGCCTTGCGGCATCAGAGGTTTGGCAGAGGGTTCTCAATCTTCTAACTTTTGTAACTACGCTGGTGCTCAACGCCTTGCGGCATCAGAGGTTTGGCAGAATCGGAATACTATCTTTTTTCATTCCTCTACCTGTTGTGCTCAACGCCTTGCGGCATCAGAGGTTTGGCAGCCTCAGTTTCAGGTTCAATTTCAAACGGCTTACCGCTTAGTGCTCAACGCCTTGCGGCATCAGAGGTTTGGCAGAGCAATAGTATGTTCTTCTGGTGTAAGAATTATAAAATTGTGCTCAACGCCTTGCGGCATCAGAGGTTTGGCAGGGAATTGGTTCGAAGGTTTCAGGAGTAATTAGTTCGTGCTCAACGCCTTGCGGCATCAGAGGTTTGGCAGAAGTCCTTTGTTATAGCCTTCTAAATATTCAGGATGTGCTCAACGCCTTGCGGCATCAGAGGTTTGGCAGCTCCCACTCGCTAGTTTCTGCCTCCGGATCATCCAAGTGCTCAACGCCTTGCGGCATCAGAGGTTTGGCAGCTGCTATTTCCTTCTCTGGTGTGTTAGTAATTCCCATGTAGTGCTCAACGCCTTGCGGCATCAGAGGTTTGGCAGTCCGACTGCTGAAACCCTTGCCTAGCAAGCATCGCCAGCCAGTTTTGCAAGCATAGAAACAGCATCAAGAAAACCCACCCACCTTGCTCCATTTTAACCATTACCCAAGCTCTAGACCAGCCAATTCTCAAAGGATTTGAGGCGTGCAAGGATCTACACAGACCCAATACACACCTCAACCTGGCTCAAGACAAGGCGTTTAGCCGATAGATTGCCATTATTCCAGCTAACACACGCCGATCCTTGCATCAGAAAACACGGTGACAATCATGGCGAACCGTCCAGGCTTCAGGACGATTGCAAGAATGAATTCGTTCAACGCAGCGATCGCACAATCCCGCAATCAGCAAACTATCCTCCGGCGTCAAGATTTTCTCAAGCTCCCACCGTAGCTTTTCCCGATCGCGCTGCGTCAGGCGACAGCGAAAAATGGAATATTGCAGACTTTCGCCATAGCCCTTGAGCAATTGAAACGCTTTTCGCCAGCGCTTCGGGTCACGAATGTCATAGCAAATCATGTAGTAGTTTTTGCTCTCTGCCATAGCGCCCTCCTAGCGGATCACCAGCTGACCAAACAAACCGCCCTCACCAGACCATTCCTTCTCCAGCAGGCGCACCTCTAGCTCTAGCAAGCGGCGATAGGTGAGGGAATAGCCCAGCGCTGGGTGCTTCCAGCTTTCTTCTTTCCGCCGCTCATACAGGTCAATGAACTTGCGCCGCCCGCTGTCACTCAGCCAAACTCTTTCTCCACGGATATCAAAATCTGCCTGAGCGTCCCACTGGTTGCGGTTAATCGACCCCATCACCGCCAAATCCACAATGGGCACGCGAAAGATTTCCATCAAGTCCAGCGCCAGCGGCGAAGCTTGACTACGCGGCTGATGATAAAAGCCCAGCGCTGGCTCCAGCCCTACCACCAAGATGGCGTTCATCACATCTTTCAGCAGCAGCGCATAGCCAAAGCTGATCAACGCATTAAAGCGATCCTTGGGCGGGCGGCGATTGCGGCTGATAAAGTGAAACTCTGACGGCGCATTTTGCGACAGCATGGACGGCAGCGCTTGCCAATAAAGAGAAGCTACATTGCCCTCCAGACCCAGCAAGGATTCTAGCGAGGTCGCCTGGGGCACCTGTTTCAGCACCCGCTGCATTTGCTCAATCGCCGCATCTAGCGTCTCCGTTTCCGTCTCAGAACCCCGCCTGCCCCGCATCAAAAACTTGCGCTGGCTTTCGCCACGACACAGCACCAGCTTACGGGCCAACTCCAAGCAAAAGTCGGGATTGCTGAGCGCTCGATACTGCCGAATGCGTCGCTGAATGCTGCCCTGCCGCGTGTCGAGGCTACCCAAATAACGCCCACCACCAGAGATGAAATGCACCCCAATTTCCTGCTCAGCACAGAAGTAAAGCGCTTGGGTAGACACCTGGGCAAAGCTGTGGATCACCAGTTGCCCCACCTGGCGACCGGGCAAAGTGACTGGCGGCTTTTCACGGGGAGAAATCTTAAGCTGCTCACCGCTTTTGCCAATGCAGGTGCCTGCTTCTGTCACATGGATGATTTCTCGATCGTCATCTTCTGGGAATAGCCGCACCGGATGCCGCTCTGGGTCTTGGGTAAAGCGGGTTTCTTCGGGTAGGCACACGGGCGCAAGCGAGCAGCGCACACAAAGCCGTTCGTTGGTGGTCACGGGTGGGCGCTCCGTGGATTGCCGCAGTTCCCAGGCACGTTGCACAGCATCTCGAACTTCTTGCCGTCCGGCATCCGTTAGGGGAACCTTTACTACCACGTTGTCCGCATGGTAGCGAATGCGGCCTTCCTGAATCGGAATGCCCAAAGCCGCCTCGATCAGGCAGGCATAGGCAAGGATTTGGAGGCGATCGCTCTCCCACGCCTGGGCCTTGCCCTCCCGGTCGCGATAGCAGCGCCCGCGCTTGTGTTCATAGGGAATGGTCTGCCCGTCGCGGGTTCGCAGAGCATCCACCTTACCCCGCAGACCCAGTTCGGCATTTTCCAGCACCAGTTCTTCCCAGTCTTCGCCTTCGTTGCGCTCTAGCTCGGCATGCAGGCGGCGACCTGCAAACACAGCGGAATCTTGGGTGTAGAGTTCTTCGACTTCCTCCAGATAAAACAACCGAGGACAATAGGCCAGTGCATGCAGCGCATTCACACGCAAAGTTTCCCGCTCCGCCTGGGGAGCCGCAATCGTGTTCATCATAGATTTCAAAACTCCGTGTGAGTGATGATCTTCAGGTATCAATCACCACAGTCAGAGTTCTATCTATTTCGGAGAGTGCTGGGCCGCAGATCTACGGTTTTTTGGGCGTAAATACGCTTGTATTTCAGCAGTTTTTGCGAGTTCATTTGCACTGTTAAAAGAGGGCAAACTCAGACAGGTTAAGACGATTCGTTTATTGTTCTATGTGCGTGCGTGTGGACAACTGCTTACCGTGTCTTTAGCTTTTCGCTTCGTTAGTAAACTCCCATACCAAACGTATTCCAAACGGAAGACAAACCTGGGTAAGACGAGATTGCCTGACCGTTGTATGGGAGAAAATAAGAATCTTGGGGGCGATTGTTCAGATAGCACCAGTAAAGGGCGATCGCCCCCCCCAAAAATCGCCTGACGGCATCTGAGGTTTTGAGGTGCATAGATTATCTAATTCAGTTGTCAAGGTTCAGAAACCTGGCACAGCTAAAGCTGTGAATTGCGAGGCGATCGCTTGCCTTTGCTTTTGGTTACTGGAGCTTCGAGGTTAGGAATTGTGACCCAGCACTCTTCATGAAACTCATTGCTCCAGCTAAACCGCTGGAAAGTACCTTGCCCGGTTTGGCGATTGATCCAAATCGGCAGACTAATCAAGCCCCGGTTATCTTTGGTTAACCATCGTATTGGACCATCAGCTTCACGATAGACTCGAATGCCGTTGACCATCGCCCAGGATTCTCCCAAACTCAAGCCACCAAAGCGGGTGATCTGGGATGGACTAGAAAGGGCGATCGCCACTCGTTCAGTTAATTTAACTGTTGCCGTTTCATCGCTAGACTCAAGTTGCACTACTACCTGCAAGTCAGTTAAAAGCTCCTGGTGGTTAGGCTTAGAAAACTTGCCGGTGGGATAAGTGCCCATGTGAGTTTTGCTGAACTTGTGATGCCGCTGTTTCCGCACGATCCGAGAAATTGGCGGATCATCGCCAATGATACCGATCGCCAGCTTGACACCCAGGTGGGCGGACATATCTGTTTCACCCACCAAAGACAACAGCAAGCCATAAACGGTTGAAGGGGGCGGGTAACGATAGGTTTCTTTATAGTCCCGTGCAAAGCTGCGGGGAAAGCTCGTACAGGGACAATCGAGGTACAACTTCATTAGGCGGCTACCTCCGTTTTAAGGAGATTCTTGGCAGCGGCGATCGCCTCCTTAACACCTCGAAAGACCTTCACACCCAATTTGCTCAGTTGCCCACCATAGGGCGTATCAGCAATCTCACCTGCCACTATCAACTCACTTGCTGCTACATCGCCAACCTCTACCAAACGCAGCAGCTTAGGGCAACCAACAGTGTCGCCCATGCGCTTAAAGCTATCCATAATCCACGGGCTGGGATCTTCCGTCACACGAATCACAATTGACTCTGGGCGAAAGTCATACAAAAATCGGGCATGGTTGCCGCCGACATGACGCACGGCACCAATGGCATCCAGTGCCAGCGCGGCCCGTTCTGGCTTCTTCAGGCTTTCAGGTGTAAGGGCAATGGTGTATTGGTAAGCTGTGCAATGAACTTCGGTGCTATGAATCGATGTCTTACCTTTCGTCCCACCTTTAGAGCCAAAGGCTACATCCCCCCAGTAAGGATCGAGGCTGATAGCGCGACTGACTTCCAAAGCACCTCGCCGTTTAGTCGTGGCATCTTTATTATCTGAACCTTTCTTAGCATCCATGAAACCAAACAGATCATCATCAATGAAAGCTTTTGCGTCGAAGCTTTCATTTTTGAAGTTGTATTGATCTTTGTCTGGATCAAACGTGCGGTTCGTCGCCTCAGCATGAGAATTTTGCAAATACTCGCGTAGCCCCCAACGAATGGCTTCGGCACTAATAGTTGTGTATTGATCGTTGCCGCGAGTGATTTTTTGCAGTGTGGACAGGGTGCTACCATCCCCTTCACCACGGTTGTTAGCGGCAACAGCGGTGGCAGTGACAATGGTGGCGAACAAATGCTTTGACATGAAAAATCTCCTTAAGGTTGAGTGTTTGTAGGTTGGGATTAGGGTGGATTGCCCTCATCCCCTAACCCCTTCTCCCAGCATTGAGAGAAGGGGAACCGAATCAGAAAAAGTCTTTTAGCTTCCCCCTCTCCTAGATTTGGGAGAGGGGATTGAGGGGGAGAGGGCGAGCTTGACATAACGGGTCTTTTACTTGGGTGGCGATCGACTCAGTGCTTTCTGATAAATCACGTTCAGTACCGAGTCCAAATCATCAAAAATCTGCTGGTTCTCAAATCGGATCACGTGATAGCCGTAAGCTGCCATCTCCTGTGTCCTGGCAGTATCATAGTCCGCTTGATGAGCATGAGTTTCTCCATCTAACTCAATCACTAACTTGCAGGATGGACAATAAAAATCAGCGATGAATTTGCCGACGGGATGTTGACGGCGAAAACGCAAGCCATGTAGCTTTTTGTTTCTCAGCGCCTCCCATAGGCGGGGTTCTGCTGGAGTTTGGTGTTTTCTAAGATGCTTGGCAGCTTGCTCAATATCCGGTGTAGTACCACGAATGCGATTGAACGTCTTTTTTACCATGTCAAATCTAGATCGGGAATGGTTCGGTGATTTACACACTCATGGAAAACGTCTCAGCGTCTTCTGAGTCCGATTCAGCAGCAGATTCAATCGGCACGTCTGCCCCATCGAGGGCATCCCCTTTCTTGCTGGTGTAAGTGGCGATCGCTAACAGGGTCAGATCTCTTGCTTGCCGCCAGTTGGCTTCCCGATGAATCCAGTGATAGATTTGTGCGCCTGCCGCTCTTCCAGCTTTGCTGCGAAACTGGCTCAAGAAATCAACCAGCGCAGTAGCAAACTCCTGTTGAGTGCTGGGGCGTTGCATACGATAAATTACCTTATCCGTGACCTGTCCATAATCCAGCGGACGACCTTGCTTTTGAGCCTGTTTGATTTGACCATACAGGTAGTTACTAAACGCTCCCTGCACCGCATCAAACAGCACTTGTTCTTCGGCATTGAGATATTCAGTCATTTTTACCAATCCTTTGCGTTCATAAACACCATTTCGTTTGCGAAATTCAAAAAATCCCCAATACCAGGGTTTTGCAGCCACCAGGTTGTCACAGATCCAGGGCAAAGTTTTTGAGATTGCCAACCAGGTTTCGCCTTTGTCAGTTTGCTTGACCTGGGCTGGAAAGAGTTGTCGAGCGATGTCATATAAGTCCAGAAGATCATCATCAGCCTCCACTCGATAAACTGCCTGTTTGAGAAATGATTGATTCCCATCCCAAACTTGTTTGCCAAGCTGGTAGACCTCGCAATAATTGACCCGAAATTGTTGGGTATCTTCGAGGGTTTTCTCCTGCAATAAAAAGTGCAACGCAGATTCACCTGCTCCACTGCTGCGGAAATCTCGATAGGTACGACCTGACAGGTTTTGACGACTTCTGACCCAATGCGTTAGATGGGTGACATTGGGAATGACAACCGCCGATCGTCCTGCCAGTTTGCCACCCACAGTCTGAGCCGGAAGCTTGTAATACCCGCAGGCGATCGGTAGAAACAACAGCGCCAAAAACCCCTCGGGTGACTCTTGATAGGCACCGTTGACAAAGCACTCCACCAATCCAGGCAGATGATGCCCTTTCAGCGAAATCTCTTTCTTGAATGCCCCTTTACTGTTGAATGCTTCCTTGATGTCATCGGTGTAGTAGCAACTCAACAACGGACGCACATCAATTTTGATCTCTGGCTGCCCTTCATCAATGGTGAAACTTCTAGTAATGGGTGCACCCAAACTCCGTTGTTGGCTGTGTTGCAAAAAAGTTGACAACACGCCCTGAGTAAAGGTGTAGTTCCCTTGATCATCGAGCTTCAGGGCTGAAACCTTAAGGTAGCCATCGGCAGTGATTTGATAAGTCTGGTCGAGCAGCCATTTAACCACTGCAAAATCGCTGCCCTCCCATGCCAGTTTCACAGCATCATCTGTTACCTCCCAAGTCAATGGTGCATCTTTAGGATCCAGTACAGACAAGGCCAACGCTAAGCCTGCAATCCCTGCTCGGTGGGGCAGTAACGTATTTGGGTCGAAAATTGATAGCGTAAATTCCTTCAAGATTTCACCTCTTCTTGAGTGCAAAGGCACCTAATTCTGATGAGTAACCCCACTGCTCGGCTGGTGCAATCAGGTATCCTTTCTTGTGCCGCTGCCAACCTTTGATATCCTCAGTCGGCAAAGGCACCGTATAGCGCGGTAGGTCGCTGGATTTGAGCGTTGAAACTGTCGCTTGATCCTGTTCCAACAGCGCTGTCACTGTGTAACCCGCTTCCCGTAGCGCGGCTGGGTAAGTGCGCCACTTGCCATCCAGCAAAACAAAGTGATCCTTCGGTTGACTTTGAACCTGCAGTTGCTCTAACCAGGTTGCCAGTTGCGCCTGATTGACCTCACCGGAGAACGATCGCACCAGTGCCCAGCCTGCATCTAGCTCATCCTGGCTGTAAGGAAAGCCAATCATCTTTGGGTCTTCGGGATAAAACATGGCGTCCAAAGCATGACCGCAATAACGGCGATTCAATCTTCCTAGCCGTTGAATTAAGCCAGCCGGATCAGCAATCTGCGTAACTAGCAGCGTTGCCGACAAGTCCAGCGACATTTCTGCTACTTGAGTTGCTACTGCTAGAACAGGTGGCGCGTCCGGCTTAAACCCATCCACAACGGCTCGATGATGCTTCACACGATCGCCATACCGGAACCGACTGTGATAAAGCAGTGCATTTAACCCCAGGCTTTTGGCGTGTTCGTAGACTGCGATCGCTGTATTCACCTGGTTGCAGACCCACAGCACCTTGCCACCATTGGCAAGTTCCTGCTGCACTCGCCGCCAATCTGGTTTGTCCACTTCATGAAAGCGGTAGCGCGGCTTTTCTTCCAGATCTTTCGGACCGTGAATGATTTCGACGGGTTCACCGACTGCTGAGCGAATCGCCTCGACTTGGGTGGGTAAAAATGAGGCAGACATCAGCAGTATAGGTGCTTTGACCACCTTGAGAAATCGCAGCAGTGCCCCAAACAGTGCATCGTCGTAGCAATGAACTTCATCAAACACAAAGGCAGCATTGGCGATCGCTGGGAAGCAATACATAGGGCGGCGATTGCATTGCAGCAACCCCAACACGGTATCCACCGTGCAGATGCTCATTTTTGCACCCCAAGCCTTGAAGGAATCAAGCTTCTGATCGGTTTCATTAACGGTTTCATCCCCGTTATCAACCTCTTCGCCTGTCCTTGCTAATTCCAAATCAACTTCGGAGCGAGAGTGGAGCAGCACTGATTCCACTTCATCCTGCACATAGTCCAGAAAGCCCTCGGTGCTGGTGCCCGTTGTGGGATAGCAGAAAAACAGCTTGCGACCGATCGCGTGCTTCTGTGCCCAATTGTAAGCTCCAAGCGTTTTGCCTGTGCCGCAGCCTGCCCGTGCCATCGTCACTCGCGTAGACTTCTCCTTCAGGTCAATCTGGAACTGCCGCAGAGGATGATTGCCACGTCGGGCATCAATCACATTCTGGAGGTCAGTGATCGTCAGAGTTTTACTTAACTCAGCTCCAATCCATTGATGAATATCGAGCGGCACTTGCGCCGAAGCAGACCCGATCGAATCTCCCGCAATCAGTAACGCTTTCATCACGGCTAGGAGTGCGAGGTCTGGCTCCCAATCAGCAAAGGCATCTAAAACTGCTTGGCGCTTGTCTCGTTTGATTTCACCAACCTCCCAGCGTTCAAGAATCGCCCGTGGTAGCTGAATTTGATTTGGTAGTCCCAGCGTTCTTACACCGTAGCGAATCAACTTGCGGAAGTAAGGATGACGAATATACCAGTACAAACAGGTATCACCTGTGCCTTCTCGCACCTCACCCAGTTCGCTTGTATCTTTGCCTTGTTTGCCACCCAGTTTGAGATGATGACCGCCTGCTGCTGCTAGCGCCACCATAAAATCGGCATCTGGGCACTGCTGAAGCCACTCTCGAAACTCCCATGCCAAAAGCATCGAGGCAATTTCATGACGAATAAGCTGGGGATGCTTCAGAGGATTGCGTCTGTACTGCTGATCCAGAGATTTGAGGTCGTTCCGCACCACCATCTGAAAGTGGTCGTTCGCTTTTCCCCAGTCATGCAGGTAAGCAGCTAAACGCGCTGTCGCTCTCAGGGTCTTCAATTCACAGGTCAAGCCAAATTGCTCAATCAGGCGATCGCCCAAGCAATCTACCAAACTGGTGACTGACTTCAAAACGGCGGCGGTATGACCAACAAGATGGTAAGCCCCTTGCCAGTCTGCCGCTCCTGGAGTCGAGGACTTGGCTAATAAGATATCGGGTTCCAGTTTCGGCGGTGTCGGTTTAGGCGGCATCGAATTCCTCCTTTGCTGGATAAAACCAGCCACAGCCAAAATGCTGCCGTCCGCCTAATCCATGCCATTGCAGCTTTAAGGAATCCTCTTGGCTTAGCCCTTCGACGACCACGCTATACCCAACGATTTTCTTGTCCTTTATCTGCAAGGTGCGTCTTGCTAAGTCTCCATCGCTATCACTGGGAATAAAAGCCTTTCCCTTGATTTCTAATCGCTCTAATCCCTTCTGGCATGACTCCAGAAAATATCGCGGTACATCAGCATGATCGATGGCTTCTAACTTAAACGTCACCAGCCTGGATGCCAATGTGTCACTAGCTTCTGGCAATGTAATTCGGGGTTGAACTAATCGAATCAGATGCCCTCGAATATCAAAAACCTGATTTTGCAAGAATCGATACCAGAGCTGCATTTGCTCTGATGGGCAACGTAACCGAAAGCGAGAGCCTCGATTCAGATAAATCATGCCTGCCCGGTCTGGGATACCTGGCACACTGCACAAATGAACCTCAGCAGGTAAGTCATCAGGAAGCGATTCATTTTCTTGTTCCTGAAGCCGCTTTTTTACAGCAGAGTACAGCGCGTAGCCATGATCCGCAGGCAATGTTTTACCCTGCAATGCAAATTGAATTTCTAGAAAATCCATAAACTAATCCTCTTGATAATTCCGACCCATGCCACCAACCTCTTCTCGAACCAGCTTCACCAGCTCCGGCGGCTCCAGCACTCTCGCTCCCTTGCCATAGCCCAGCACCCACCGCTTCAGGTCATTCAACCCCCGCACCACCATCCGTAGTGTCAATGAGCCGTCTGGGTGTTCCTGGATCTCCTGGGTGGGATGCCAGCGGCGTTCCCGGATGTAGGGTGCTGTTGCCGCGTCGAACCAGATCGCCACAGGCAGGGGCACCCCACCCGCCTCATGCTGAAAGATCATCTCCAGGTGATCTTTGGCATCAAACGTGGGGTCAGGCACAAAGGTTTTGCCCAGCACTTGAAGCTGCTTAATCCGATCCACCCGAAACCAGCGAATCTCCTGCCGTTTGTGACAATAGCCAATCACGTAAGGGTTAGTGCCCCGGTAGATGTGCAGCACGTAGGGATCAAACTTGCGGTCTGAGACAGCATTGCGTCCAGCAGTGTAGTAAGTCATCTCCACCGTTTTGTGAGTTTGGCAAGCTTCCTCTAGCTGATGCCAGATATCCGGGTCGAGGTTGATTTCTGCCCCAGAGCGGAACAGAATGCGCTCCTCGGCCACCTGCTGGAGATCGACCCAGGTTCGTTCTGGTAGACGCTCAGCTAAGCGGGCGATCGCCGACCGCAGATCCGGGGCATAGGCAGACCCACCATACACCTCCAGCATCCTGGCTCCCAGCGTCAGGGCAAACAGTTCTCCCTTGGATAGGGTGATCGTCGGCAACCGCCATTCTGGGTCAGTGTAATGAAACCCCTTAGCCTTGCTGAATTCTAGTGATGCACCGTAGCGATCGCGCAAGAAGGCGATATCGTTACGAACTGTCCGCTCGCTCACCTCCAGCCGCTGCGCCAGGGCTTCAGCCGTCCAGCGTTGACCAGAGCGGAGATATTCATCCAGTTGTAGTAGGCGCTCCAGATGGCGGGACATAAGAAATTCCAACGCTTTAACTGCATCTTAGGAACCTAGCCCGGCAAAAACGTTTCCGAGTTGCAGGACGGCATAAAAAATTGGGGACGAGTTGGGTTTACGCCGAACGCCGCACTCAACGCCAACCCCATCAGACCTATCTGGGTCAGCGGACTCACCGAAAATCGCCAAAGCAAACTGCCAAAGCGGAATAGCCTGACGATCTCAATACCTGACAGTCCAAATCTGGCAGAGTAGGTGCTTTACCGACTCCAGGGCAAGATAAGTCACATCTGAGGCGGACTGGGCGAGTTTTGAACACTTTCCACAGTATTCCCTGGCGTATCCGCGAAATCACTGCGTCCTTTGGAGAATTTATATGTTTTCCGAATGCTTATAGACTGCTAGGCAAGTTTCGTTTCTGATGTCGCTGAGGCCAAAGTCCAGATGCTGGCGAAAACCTGGCAGAGACTTGGCATAGAAGGCGATCGCTCTATTCTTGGCGAAACAAGCTCTATTTTTAGCGAGGCAAGTCCCCTCAAACATAGTTTTGTGCAAAACAAACTCCACGATCGGGAACGCTAGGCTTTGGGAAAGCTGCCATCAGAGGGGTTCTCTATGGATGGGCACCCTGTTCCTGAGTCATCTACAAAAAAGGGAAGGTCTGTCTAGGTCGCGTCATCAATTCACCTCAGAACCCTTGAGGAATCAGAATGAAAAAACAAACCCCAAGTTCAATCACAAACCGCAAACGTCTCTCCTTCGGCAGCCTTGTGGGGGCCATCATCGGTGGCGTGGGCCAATTTGGGGCGGCTGTGTTTTTCCTGCACTATGCACTGAACTGGGGCGGGCCGTTTTTTCGACAGGATGGGGGGGGTGGCTTACTGGCTATCCTTTTGTTTCCTCTGAGCTGGCTATTTTTTCTTGTGTTTGCCGCGCTGGGCGCGGTTGCCGGTGCCGTCGGAGGAATGACGCACCGCATTGTGAGGGGTGCAGCGGTGAGCGGTGTGATGTGTGGGCTGTTTTGGCTGACGCTTTTGGTGGTGCCGGTGCATATCGTGATTGGGTTGAGCGGTGGCGGACTATCGAAAGAGCCGACCAATATGCCTGAGCTGACGATCGCCCTAGTAACTGCAATCAGTGTGGGGGCGATCGCCGGAGTCATAGGGGCGATCGCCAAAAATAGGTTAATGCCGAAGCGCTAACTCCGCTTGAAATCTCAGCTTGAACCTCCACCTCAAACATTGGTTTGGAACTAAAACATTGCCGCAACGCACAGATCTCCGCTAGTCCCGTGTTATATTTGTTAAGCGCATTTCGCGCATACCCTACAACAGCATCGGGGCGTAGCGCAGCTTGGTAGCGCACTACTTTGGGGTAGTAGGGGTCGTGGGTTCGAATCCCGCCGCTCCGATGAGATGAAACCTCGCAGAAATGCGGGGTTTCGTCGTTTTAAACCCTGCCTTTTCGCCCCTGTCTATTCTCAATAAGCGCTACGCAAGCATGGGCATTCGGAATATGCCTTGATGCTATAGCAGGGGTTAGGGTCTAGGGGTCAGGGCTGGGCTGGGCTGGAAGTTAGCCTAAGCCAGACTTACAAGATTTCGATTGTCCCGACTTTTTCTGCTTGCCCACGCGATCGCCAGTACCGTTATTATTCATCGGGTTCCTGGATTGCATAACGGAGTTTTACCTTTTTAATTACCGCTTGAAAGGTGACCGTTTTAAGCGACGAAGCAAGACGGCAAATACAGTCCCGTAAAGAAATACGACAATCCGTATCCAATTTAGCAGTTTCCGAAAAAATATAAGTGAGAGTGCGCCTCGGCGGGTTCAGCTTGCCTCGTTCGATCGCAAACCCGCCCTCAATGACTCGCCCCCACGTCACTCCATTTTTTGAGGGTACTGCTATGGGTCAGCTTACGGGTCTGCAACAAGGAACGGCTTTTGATGATACGTTTGCGGCGGATGTGACGCTGGAGGTCACAGACTCTTTTGATTTGTATGTGGCGGATGCAGCGATCGCCAGCGCCCGAATCGAAACCTTTAGCGGCGATGATAGGGTCACTGCACAGGTGACGGTGATGCATCTGTCGGGCTATCCCACAGCGACGGGTGTGCTGAACAGCGCGATCGCGCTTGGTGAGGGGGGCGATCGCCTGGAGGTTTTCGCCACGGCAAATGGCGTCTTTTCCGCTGTCTATGGCGTGCGCTTTAGCTCATTGCAAGGCGGCGACGGCGACGACAGCTTCACCATTACGGCTCGAGGATTTTTTGTCCAAAGCTGGCCCGCAGCCGGCAGCAACAGTCGCGGGCTGGCCAATTCCACCCTCGACGGCGGCAACGGCAACAACACCATTACGATCAGCAGCATTACCGAAACTGCTCCCCGATTTTCCCAGCGCTATGCTATCAGCTCTGGCTTGCTGAGCGGCTCCATCCAGGTTGGGACGGGCCACGACACCATTTCTATCACAGGGTTTGCTCAGAGTGCAGGGACCTACTATCCGGTCGGGTCTGGCGGTGGGGCTGGGGCAGAGAGTACCGGCATCAGGGACGGGGCGATCGCTACTAGCGGCGGCAATGACCTCGTCAACATCACCGCGACCGCAGAAGGCGCAGGCTTTGCCCGCACCCGTGCCTACGGAATCAGAGAAAGCTCGGTGCACACGGGGGACGGCGACGACACATTAAGCGCGATCGCCCGAGGCTACAGCACTGATTACTATGCGGGCACCAGCGCCAGCTACGGGATTTACCAGAGCGTTGTGGACAGCAGCAAAGGCGATGACACCATTAGAGCTTCTGTTTTTGCCAGCGGGCATCCATTCAGCACATCGAGCGGCCCTACAGGCTATGCCCTGAGCGATAGCACTGTTTTGGGTGGCGATGGCAACGATGAAATCATTCTCACCGTTGAAACCATCGCCGGATCGCAGCGGTTTGGCGCAACGATCGGTGCTGGCTATGGCGTCTGGCGGGCGGGTGTGCAGGGCGGTCAAGGCAACGACACAATTCGCGTCAACGTGTTGACCACTGCCAGCGCTTATGCAGGTGGTAATTCCCTCGCATACGGCGTCGATCAGTCTTCTATCACGGGCGGAGATGGGGATGATTTAGTAACGATTTTGAGCGGGGCGCAGGGGTTCTCTTACGTGGCTTCTGGTGCCCCTGAAGGAACAAGGGCAACCAGCTATGGACTCTCCGACAGCACCCTCGGCGGCGGCGATGGCGACGACACGTTGCAGATCGAGGTGTGGGCGCAGGCGCAGGCAGACATTAGCAGCTTTTCCTATGAAGCGACTGCCTACGGCGTCTATAAGGCGGAGGTTTTGGGCGATCGCGGCAATGACACGATCGACATCTCAGCCACCACCACGGGCTTTTATGAGTTTGGCGGAAAAGGCTACGCCTACGGCGTGCTGCAAGGGCGGGTCGAGGGCGGCGACGGTCAGGACGACATTACTATTTCGGGCAGCGCGTCCACCAAGGGCACTGAGTATGGATATGGCATTGTGGAAGGCTATGGCGTAGTAAACAGCAGCGTCAACGGCGGCAGCGGCGACGACCGAATCACCCTTTCGGGAACAACGTTTGCCATTCAGGATGCTCTGATTTCGGGCGGCAGCGGCGACGACACCTTCCAGGTAGGCATTGGTCAGGGCACACTGGACGGCGGCGCGGGTCACGACTTGGCAATTCTGGATTTCCTCGATTTGCAAACCATGACCGTGACCACATTGGGAAACAACAGCTTGCGCATCGTAGGCACGCAAGACGGAGCCGGAACCGCCGCCAGTTGGACGCAAACCCTCTGGAATATTGAACGTTTCCAGGTGGGCAGCAGCGTCTTTTATACGGCGGCAGATCTGGTCAGCTTTTGGCAAACCGGGGCATAGGGATTAGCATGAGCAAAACAGATAAGCAAACAGATTCCGACATCGAAACCCAAATTCGCGAATGTGAAGTAAGACTTTACGCCGCAATGTCTGCCTCAGATGTGTCCGAACTGGATACACTCATTGCTGATGATCTTCTGTTTGTCGGGCCAACTGGCGAACTGGCAACTAAAGCGATGGACTTAGAACTGCATCGTACTGGTGGTACAAGGTTTCACGAGTTTGTTTCCAAGGAGTTGGAAATCCGTGTTTGGAGCACACACTTTGTTCTGGTGTCGGCCAAAATCTTCTTGAGCGGGACGTATTTAGGAAATGCTTTTGCTGGCGATTACCGCTACATGAGAGTTTGGCGGAAAAGTGAAAAAGGCTGGCAAGTTGCTGGTGGCAGTGTTGTTGCGATGGGCTAAAGGTCTAAATTTCTTAACTCTTGCCTCTCAGGTAGTGACGAAAATGCAAGTCTTTGAGAGTGATCGATCGCCGCTGAGCTTCACTGTTATCCTGCTTAGCTCAGTTATCCTGCTTAGCTTATCTGTGAAGGCGATCGCCAAAATCTTTTCTATAACGTTTATCGCTCAAGTACTTTGAAGTAACCCTCTCTTTTCAACCCTCTTCTTTACCTAAGTAAGAGCACATCAAACTGGAAAAAGCTGCGTTCTACAGCGATAGACATTAGGTAGGGCAGATATTAGGTAGGGCAGATATTAGGTAGGGCAGATATTAGGTAGGGTAGATATTAGGTAGGGTAGATATTAGATAGGATAGCGATATCATGACTCAATGCAGTCAAGCTGCCACATCTTTAAGACAGGGCAAACTCTCAAAACGCCTGCCAATCCTCAATGCAATGGCTGCGCCCCCGCTGACGGCCCTGGGTCTGAACTCTCGCTGGCTTTCCAGTATCCTACGATCTTATCTTTGGTGATGCAAGCAGCCCCATGACGTGCAAATCACTAAATTCGCTAAATAATTGAACGGCGCACCGTCGCAGACACCCACTCACTAAAAAACACCATGATGAAGATAGCGATGAAGATGACGCTAGCCTGAGACCATTGCAGCGCATTGACTGATGAGTTAAGGCTAATACCGATGCCGCCTGCGCCTACCAGACCAATGACTGTCGATTCGCGAATATTGACATCCCATCGAAATACGCTAACTCCGGCAAAGGTGGGCAAAACCTGCGGCACAATGCCGTAAGTCAGAATTTGCATTGGCCCAGCACCAGTCGCTGTGACTGCTTCCACTGGCGATTGGTCAATCTCTTCAATTGCTTCGGAAAACAATTTGCCGACGAAGCCAATCGAGCGTAGCCCAATGGCGATCACTCCCGCTAGCACCCCTGGCCCGATGACGGCTACAAGCAGCAGCGCCCAAATCAAAGCGTTGACCGAGCGGGAGGTGACGATGATCAGCAGAGCGATCGCCCGCGCAGTGGGATGGGGCGTGGTGTTGCGGGCTGCCAAAAACGACAGCGGCAGGGCGATCGCCACACCAATCATCGTGCCCAGCGTTGCAATATTAATCGTATCCCAGAGGGGTTTCCAAAGCTGGTTAGCATAGCTCCAGCGGGGCGGTATCATCCGGTCAAAAAGCTGAGCCGCTTGTTGGGGGGCATCCCAGGCAAATTCCCAGCGAGTCGCGTTTGAGATCAGTTGCCAGCACCCCAAAAACAGCAGCGTCCCCAACAGCCACACCAGCCAATGCTTGAGCACCGTCGCGCGATCGCGCCGCTGCCAGGTCTTGATTCCTCCAACCTCTTGCACAGGCATTACCCCGCCCCCCTACTGCAACTGCTTGCGAATCACACCAGACGCGACCTCAGTCGCCAGCACCAGCGCGATGATAATCAACAGAATTGCCCCAGCTGTATCAAACTCGTAGCGGCTGAATGCCGTTTGCAGAGTCGAACCAATCCCGCCCGCGCCCACCAATCCCACCACCGCCGACTCGCGCAGGTTAATGTCAAACCGATAGACACTCAGCCCCACCAGTCGCGGCATCACCTGCGGCAACACGCCGTAGGTCATCAATTGCAACCAGGAGGCTCCCGTCGAGCGAATTGCCTCAACTTGGGAAGGGTCGATTTCCTCAATGTCCTCCGCTAGCAGCTTCGACAAAAAGCCAATCGTGGTAAAACTCAGCGTCAGTACGCCCGCTAGCGGGCCAAACCCCATCATCACCACAAAGACAATCGCAATAATCACTTCCTGAAAGGTGCGCGCCAGCGACACCCAAGCTCGGGAAAACAGATAGACCGGCAAGGGGGCAATATTGCGGGCTGCCCCAAAGCCAATAGCAGGGTGGTTTCATTTAAGCGGAGGAAATTGACAATAGTCTCAGGCGCGTTGACCCAATGAAATGAGTGAACCCTTAAACCTGATTGAGGAATTGAA